>CAMBHV010000029.1 GCA_945867255.1 uncultured Clostridia bacterium | reverse complement strand
CATCGTCTCATGGCTTTGCAATGTACCAAGCGAAGCGGGCAACACAAAGCTGATCAGACATCCAAGGGTAGAAGCAACCAGAAGGCCTGCATAAACCGCCATTTGCGGTGTAGATGCAAGCGCCTGCGCCAAAGCCCATCCGCCCATGTCGCATGCCAAGAAAAAGCCTGCCGGCAGCGCCGCATCGAACGGCAACGCTGCGATATCGGGCTGCACGGCAACGTCTGACAGAGCAGACAGCACCACACTGTAAATACCAAGCATGGACAAGCACAAAGAGCCCATGGCGCCCAAACCACGCTGAAACTCCTGTGCAACCCCCAGTTTGCCGCCCAAGCATTCATCCAAAGCGCCCAGCGCCGCAAACCCAAGCAAAATAGCAATGGGAGCGTTCACGGTTCCACCGGTGCGCACGCCTTTTCCAGCCACGCATTTTCTTCCGAAGTTAAGTACGGCGCAAGTTCCCGCTTCACACATGCATGGTAGCCATTCAACCATTCCAGTTCTTCCTGCGTCATCAGAGAGAGCACCAGCGGGCGTGTATCGATGGGGCAATAAGTGAACGGCTCAAAGCCATAAAACTTTCCGTACTCCGTTTCGCATACGGGGACACATAACAATTCGTTCTCGATACGGATACCAAGTTTACCTTCTTCGTAAATGCCCGGCTCGTCCGTGATGGTCATACCCGGTACAAAGGCAGCTGTGCCACGCGCGGAAAGGCTTTGCGGGCCTTCATGCACGCCGCCTACGAAACCTACGCCATGGCCCGTACCACACCGGTAATCCAGCCCGCGGCGCCATAGTGTTTCACGCGCAAGGATATCGATGTTCTGCCCGGCGCTGCCTTCCTTGAATACTGCACGTGCCGCTGCGATATGGCATTTCAAGACCAGAGTATAATCTTCCCTTTCTTCTTCCGTAAGAGGCCCCAGCGCATAAGTGCGGGTGATGTCGGTAGTGCCGTCACGGTACTGGCCGCCGCTATCCACCAGCAAAAAGCCGTGCGGTTCAATGACGGCGCAGTTCTCCGGTGTGGGTGCATAATGCATCATGGCTGCATTGGGGCCGTACGCCGCAATCGTTTCAAAGCTGGCGCCAAGGCTGTCCGGCTGGGCGCAACGCAGTGAAAGCAGATAATCGCTGGCCTGCATCTCCGTCCAGGTTTCGCCCGCATCCATGCGGCGGCGCAGCTCCATTTCAAAGCGCACCATGGCAGCGCCATCCTTGCGGTGTGACTGTTTCAAAAGGGCGATCTCCGTCTCGTTCTTCGTTCCCTTCAACACCTGCACAGGTTCCGCACCAGCCTTGTGCTGCACAGCCGGGTTTTCCTGCATGGCGCGCAACATAGCCCAACTGGTACCTGCCGGCTCATACAGTACAGTCACCGGCCCCTGCAGGCCGCTCAATGCACTGCGCGTTTCCTCATAGGGGCAAAGCGTTACACCTTGACGGGCAAGCTCTTCCCGCACATCTTCGGGCACACGTGTACAATCGATAAACAGCCTTGCCGTATCCTGCTCTACAAGGCAATAGGCCAGCGCAAACGGATTGTACGCAATATCGGATGCCCGCAGGTTCAGCAACCAGGCCACACTGTCCAACCTTGTGACCAGCATGGCGCCCGCTTTATTCTCCGCTAACTTCTGCCGCACCTCTGCCAGCTTTTCCGAGGCAGAAAGGCCCGCCTGTTCTTTGGAAAGCATCCACACTGGCGTTGCCGGCACGGCTGGACGGCCCTCTGTCCAGAGAAGGCTGATAAAGTCTTCATCTTTCACTGTGATATTCTTTTCTTCAAATGCCTGCTGCAGAGCCTCCACACTTGAGGCACTGGCGCACATGCCATCCAGCGCCAACACCCCGCCTTGCGGCAAAGTTTCAGCCAGCCATGCTTCTACCGTAGGCACCCCTGGCTGGGCCATGCGCATCAGTTCAATCCCGCTGCCTGCAAGCTGGCGTGCCGCCTGAATAAAGTAACGGCCATCCGTCCACAGCGCCGCTTTTTCGGCTGTGATACACAATGTGCCTGCAGAACCTGTAAAGCCGGACAGCCACGCCCTGCTTTTCCAATGTGAGGGCAGATATTCACTCATATGCGGGTCGGCCGACGGCACATATACACCGTCCACTCCCTTTTCCTGCATGGCTGCACGCAGTGCAGCCAGTTTCTGCGGAACCGTCATTTCTATTCCCCTTTTCTGTTTGTTGCGGCGCACACCTGCACATGCATGGCGAAACGCGCAAAATTCCCATAGTTTATGATAACACCCTGTACGCTAAATGCCAAGCCCTTCCACACAGGCCATTCGCGTTATCTGCCAGAGGCCGGTGTTTCTTCCGTTGCATGATAAAGCAACGGAAATGCCCGCTTATCCTTTGCGCGCAGGCAAATTAAACTGCACACATTCAAAAAGCCCAGCAGGGCAATCAGCAACCATACGGCGCGCATGGGCCATGCATCTGCCAAAGCGCCAACCCCCTTCTGGCTGACTGTGGAAAACACGCCGGAGAAAATACCGGTGATAGACGCCACCCGCCCGCGATGCGATGCCGGAATACGGCGTGTAATATACGGCCGTGTACCAAGCGTGCTGAATATTTCGCCCACAGTGAACACCACCATAGATACAAAATACAGCGATATCATTCCCTGGATAAATACATACATGAAAAAGCCCAGTGCCACCAGAAGTTGCCCCCACACCAGCCTGCCCGTGTCATGGAAACGGTGAAAATATGCCGTGATCAGCGGCGTACCCACGATAACCACCACAGCATTGACACTGGTAAGCATACCAAACCACATGGCTCCTGTTGCACCATAAAGCTGCTCCAAATTCAGTGGAAGCAAAAAATTGAACTGACTGTATACAAGGCTCCACACTGCCTGACAGCACAAAAACATCAGCAATATTTTATTCTCCCGCAAAATCTCCCATGTGCTCTGCCCCTCCCGCGCAGTTTCATACGCTGCGCTCGTTGCTTCACTGTGCACGGGCTGAACATTTCGAATGAAGCAGAAAATCAGCACGGTACTGGAAAACGTTGCCACCGAGCTGATGAAAAACGCCAAGTTCAGATGATTCTCAAACAGGAAGCCACCCAGAATCGGTGCCAGCACCATTCCCAAGTTGGCACCCAGATAATTTAAGCTGTAAGCGCGTTCACGCTCGGCCGGGGCAGTAATGTCTGCCACCAATGCATCATAGCTGGGCCATTCCATTTGCGCAAACACGCCGGCCAGAAACATCAGGGCCACCGTAGGCCCCTGTACCGGCAAAAACGCACAAACCATATAGCTAACCACGGTGATAAGATCGCACGCGATGATGATATTCCGTTTGGGGAACCTGTCTGCCAGCTTGCCGCCCAAGATCATACATGGCAACTGAATACACCCCAACAACAAAAGCAGGCTGGCGATACGAGAGGCGCTAAGGCCCATTTTGTTCTTTAATATCAGCGTCATCATAGGCCAGATCAGCGCCCCCATATTGGTGACGACACGCCCGAAAAACACCACATACATTTCCCGGCGCAAGCCGGTATACTGCCGCAACAGGTTCATAACTTCCTCCGTTTTCCGCACTGAAACTCCCATTCAGTATACTACATTTTTCTATATCACGCAGCGATGAGCAGGCAAAATATATAAAAAAGCGGCGGCCTTTTTCAGGCCGCCGTGCACTGGCATCTCTGCCTTTCTTCAGGCGTGAATGTCATCTGAATACGAATAGGGTTCTACCGGGGGTTCCGGAATGATCAGTGCCGCCACGATATAGGCTATAATGCCGCTGCCCCAACCAGCCGCCAGAAGCAGGAATGCAAGGCGCACCAGCGTAGGGTCTACCCCAAAATACTCTGCCACTCCGCCGCATACACCGCATACCATACGGTGACCGCGGGCTTTGTATAATCTTTTTTCCGTCATATCGATTCTCCTTACGTTATTTTTCTCGGGTTTTCCTCTGGGCGCTACATCTCATAGAAAACTCACTTCGATGCCGCCCATGCCGCACTCCAAATCAAATACAGTATCTGCGTCCGTATGCTCAGTGGTGTCTGTGCCAAAGCCACCAAAACTGGCATCACCAATAGCAATGCTTCCCATGCCGCACTGAACCCGATAGCCATACACCTGCGGCCGGGAAATTTGCAATTGCGCATTGCCCATACCACAGTTCACATGGATATCCCCGGCAAGGTTGCCCTCCAGTTCCACACTGCCCATATCCACGCTGATGTCTGCTTTTTCGCTACAATTAGTGTCATATAGCTCCATGCTGCCCATATCGGTGGAAAACACCCCTTCACGGCAAGTAAGGCTTTCCACCTTCAGGCTGCCCATATCTGTAACAAGATGCGCTGTGCTGAATTCTGTTCCGCGAGGAACCGTAACTGTAAATGTCACCTTTTCCCAAAGGGAAGCATCTGCGCCCTCTGTTTTCAGGTAAAATGTTTTGTTCTCTGTTCCCCAGGAATATTTTGGAATATTACCACCGTGTGAAGTTGCCTCTACGAAAAACGCATCGCCCTCACACAGGTACACACTGCCCGCCGCCACATCAATGTCCAGACTATGCACATCTGCAAGATTCTCACCGCTCACTGCCTGTGCGCGCCCTGCGCCGACACGTTCGCAACTGTCGTTCTCATCCCAACGGACAATGGAATCAAAATCAAAATGAAAAAATTCCGGCCCGCTGCGCCACAGAGATAAATTGTGCGCCCGTCCGCCCAATGCAAAGCCGATGATACACAGTACAAAGCCTGTCACAAGGCAGGCGCCGGCAAAGGCAAACAATGCTTTTGAAAACCGTTTCATCTGCCGCCACCCACCTTTTCGCTTACCCATTTCACGAGGCGTCCGATCAGCCCAAACACCCACGGCACCAATTTCTGCACGATAGCCACACCGATTCCTGCCAATACGCTGCCCAGCGCCACACACAGAAGACTAATGCCTATGTTCATCATGGCATCCGCAGGGGCTGTAACAAGCAATGTAAGGGAACGCACCAGTGCCAGTGCGCCACCCAATATCACACCGAAACCACCCAGTACAAGCCCACACAGCCCACCGATGAGCCCGAACAACGCGCCAAACAGGCCACCCAACACGCTGATCCATAAAGGGAATGTCAGCACGATGATAATCATACATAATACACCGTTTGCGCCCATGCGGTTACGGGCGTTATCGCAGGCTGCGGCTGCATTGTGTGCGCCCGTTTTTACAGAAGCCTGTGCCGCTTCATACGCACTGGAAGCCGTGGCCTGCACATGCGGTTGTGCACTTTTCCATGCCTCCCGGGCGGCCTGTGCTGCAGCCCCGGCCGCCTCGCGCACATAATTCATGGTATCCTGTGCAGCGGCCCCGGCACCCGCCCGCGTGCTGTCATTTCCCGGCTGTTGTGCCTCTTGCTGCATATCGCCCTGCTTTGGTTCCGGCTGGCCGGAATCGGCCTTTTGCTCCAGAGACAGGGCAGGGGCGCAACCGCTCTGCTGGTCAATTTGTTCCTTGCCCGCTTCTTCCAATTGCGGCCGCACCGAGGATGTCTGTTTTTCCAAACCTTCCAGCACCAGTTCTGGTTGTTGTGCCGCCGCTTTCGTTACACTTGCCGTTTCAGGTGCGTCCGGTGCATCATCTGCGCGTGGGGCCGGCCCCATTCCCAGGTTCGCGCGGATGATATTGGCCACGCGCCGTGGGTCGCCCAGGCGAGCGATTTCCTGTTCTTCCTGTCCGGGGCCCACTTCATCCAGATATTCATTATAAAACTTCAGTGCTTCACCGCGCTCTTCTTCCCCAAGCCCGGCCAGCCCCTGTTCCAGACGGGCCAGAAATTCTTCTCTTTTCATACCTGCGCCTCCCCAAACAATACCGTATTCACCTTTCGCTCATATTCGCGCCACTGGCGCCGGTATTCTTCCAGCTGTTCACAACCTTTTTCCGTGATGCTGTAATATCGCCTGTTTCGCCCTGCAAACGCCCTGTCATATGTATCCAGGCAAGCCTCTTTCTGAAGTCGCCGCAGCACCGGATACAATGTGCTTTCCGAAACATCCATCACAGCCCGCACATCTTGCGTGATCTTATAACCATACGTGCTTTCGTCGCTTACAATGCTCAGCACCAAAGCATCCAGCAGCGCAGCGCCCGTATTGAACGCCATGGCACGCAGCCCCCTTTTATCTCACTTTCAACAATATTATATTTTGTATAATATTGTTTGTCAATATATTATTATGGAAACAAAAGCATCTGCCTGTACATGATACGCAGAACCATCTTGTGGTTCTTCAAAAAATCAAAAGATAGCGGCCAAGCCATAAAAAGGCCAAAAAGAGGGCAGCTCAAACCCATTTGGTTTGAGCTGCCCTTTTCCGTTAGGTACTTTTTATATGCCCCGCATATTTTCACATGGGCAACACTAAGAATCATTCCTTAAATGCCCACAGGCGCTGGCCCAGATAGTTGCATCCGGTGTAGATCACCTGCGCCACCAACAATGCGATGCGCAACACCCATGCGTTGCCCTCGAATTGAGGCAGGCATACGCGGATGAATGTGGGCACCAGCCATTTGGACATGCTGAACGACAACACATAGCACACAGCTACTACTGTGGCAAAACGCACGGCGCTTTTCCCCATGGGCGCTTTGCTTTCAAAACTGAAATGGCGGTTCAGAAAAAACGCCTCGATGCTGGTAAGGAAAAACATGGTGGCGCTGCTGGCCCAGTAGGCCACGTTTTCGCCCCACATACCAGTGAACGGCCCCATCAGGAGCTGGGTGCCCACCATGGTGATCACGGTATTCACCGCACCAATTATGGCAAAAATCAAAAGGCTTTTATCCCAGAAAAACGCAAACAGCTTTTTCATGCAGCGCCTCTCAATCCACCACGCGCACCGTTTTCATCACCACGGGCGTTTTGGGTTTGTCACAAAAATCGGTGGTAACAGCGGCAATTTCGTCCACCACATCCATTCCCTCTACCACATGGCCAAATGCTGCATATTCGCCATCCAGATGCGGCGCATCTGCGTGCATGATAAAGAACTGGCTACCAGCCGAGTTCGGATCCTGCGCGCGGGCCATACTGATCACGCCGCGCGTATGGCGAATGGGGTTAGCCACCCCGTTTGCGGCAAATTCTCCCTTGATGGTGTAGCCGGGGCCACCCATACCTGTACCGTCCGGGCAACCGCCCTGGATCATGAACCCTGGGATGACACGATGGAATGTAAGGCCATCATAAAACCCTTTCGCCACCAGCTTTTCAAAATTTTCTGCCGTAATAGGCGCTGCCGTTTTATCCAGTTCGATGCGGATCGTTCCGCCGTTTTCCATAGTAATCTCAATCATTTGATATCCCGCTCCGTTTCCTGTTCATTTTGGCGGCCCGGGTACGGCACCGCCATTTTATTCTGTTGTTTCAGTATAACACATGTTGCCGCACAAGGCAAAGCAGTATTATACAGTGTGCCATACAAGCCTGTTATCGCACACTTCAAACGTAAGAATGCCCTTTTCCTCCAGATAAGTAAAATACGAGCGCACGGTAGCCCCACAAATAGCATATTGATCCATGTTCAAAGAAAGGCCGTATCCGTCAAACAGTTGTTTGAGCACATCATCGTCTGTCTGCGGCTGTGCACAGATCTGCACAATACGCGCAGCCACTTCCTCGCAGGCTGCACGATTGGCCTGCACAAGCGGCCGGATATCCTGCACCGCCGGCGCATGCGAAGGCACAAAGGCCGTGCCTTCCAATGCTTCCAATACATCCAGGGGATGCAGAAAGGCCGCAACATCATACAGGAAGCTGATATGATACTTTTCCAGCGTTGCCTGCCCAATTACAGCATCACCCACAAACCATACCCCGTCCGGTGCCTGTACAGCCATATGAGCAGGGGCGTGCCCGTCCAAACGCATCAGCGTAATACCGTCCGGCAAAGACGCCGCCTGTGTGGGCAAAGCTTCGCTTTCCTGTGCCATCCAAAACTTGCCGCGCAAAGCCTTTGGTGGATTTCCGCCAAAAGCGGTGGCTGGCTCCAAAACAGGATGGCGCACAAAATCCGCTTCCATGTCAGGCGCGTAAATGGGCGCGCCTGTTCGCTGCTGCACAAGTCGGTTTCCACCAATATGGTCTGCGTGGGAATGCGTGTTCAGTACAAGCGCAACGTGCCAGCCCATTTCCTGCGCGTGCTTCAACGCTTTTTTCCCTGCGTCCTTATCGCCGCCCGTGTCTACCAGGCACACCTCCTTGCCCAACACGATAAACCCCACCTTGCTGGGGCAATCCATATAGTACGAACATGGCCCGGCCTGCATCAGCTCATACATAAAATTCGCCTTCTTTTATACTAATCGTTATTATTCTTCAATAATATACAATTCATTGTTTTCGGTTGCGTTATTTTATTTAGTATATCACACCCTGCGCGAATACACCATGTCCGGTATGCCTGCTGCCGCACAGAAAATAGGGTTCTTCCCAACGCGGCACATATCAAATTCCCGGTGCAAAAGCCTGGTTGCCAAAGTGATATCCCGATGCTTCCTGCACCCATTTTTGTGTTTGGCCCTTGCATTCGGAAAAGCAAAAGTCACATACCGCCTGCAGGTGCCGTTAGTTCCAGCCGGTTGCCCACGCTGTCTTCAATCTCGCTTACCCAATTGTTTCCAATGCGGCACAAAGGGAATACAATTTTTCGCCCCGTTAGCTTCTTCATCAAATCTGCCCGACATGGCAGTTCCAGGCTGGGTAGGCAGTTCGTCCCATATGTATGTACTTCCCCCGCCAATTGAAATGCAAACAGCCCCAGCCGAAACCCACCTATATCAAACACGCTGTATAATTCACTGTGCTCCGTGACAGGACGTTCCAGCAAGGTTTCATAGAATCGGATGGCGCGTTGCATATCCGTCACACATAAATAACAGGAACGAATCGTGATATCCATCATGGTCACTCCTTATACAATGGGCGCAGGCCACCCGTTGGCAGCGCAACCCGATTACCTTTCAGACCTGGGCGCGGCATACGCCTGACATCGGGCGTATCCTGAAACTCCGTCATATGTGCCCAATACCGCTTCGGGCAGTGATTGCGCCGGCAAACCGGGTTTTCTCTTTCCTTTATCGATATCGTGTTGTAAAACTGTTTCCACAGTGCCTTGAACTGTGCTTCCCGCACCGTTTCCTGCGGGAGCACCAGGTCTTCCAGCGGCACAATACGTGCCGTATCGTTCTGCCAAACCAGAGCGGCTCCATGCGTTTTGTCCCAAACCAGAAGCGTTTCGCATGCAAAGCGTGTACAGAAATGATGTGCCAAATAGGGTAGCACAAAGTTTTTCGGCTCTATCACTGCCACCAGCGCCTCGCCCGTATCTTCAAAGCGCAGAAATTCCAGCGAAAGATGCGCTTCATTGCGTAAAAACTTCTGCGCCGCCACAAGCGGTGCCACCGCCGGATGCCCCAGCATATATGGCGCACTTTTCCCCATTTTATAGCCAAAATGTAAAAATCTCAGCACAAGAAGTTCCCGCCCCGGAACACAAGAAAAATAGGTATCGCGCACCAGTTCCTCCGCAGCCGGGCCTATCTTTTGGGAAATGGATGCAAATACGCGCGCTGCCTTGTCCGGCTGTGTGCCAATGTGTCGCTCTTCAAATAGGCAGGGCTGTGCATCGGCCACACACACAACTTCCTGCGGCAGTGCGTGGGTGTATACGCTTTCATACACACAGCACATCAGGCCCTCAAAACTACCGTCATATATATATCTC
>CAMBHV010000028.1 GCA_945867255.1 uncultured Clostridia bacterium | reverse complement strand
AGCTGAGCGTCATCATTCAGTTCATACCGCAGCCCAAACACCAGCCACGTCAGAAAAAAACACGCCAGCGCCAGCGCCGTTGTCAGTGCCACACGCCGCCAGGGCCTGTTTTTCATCTTACATTCCATAACTCATTCTCCTTTGCCGCACGCCAATCAGCTGGGCAACCCATCAAACGGGTCTTGCGGCTTGGCAAGCCCCTGGCCGCCAAAATGCTTGTGCGCAAGCACCAGCACCGCTACACCCAAACACACAACTTGCACCAGCAACGCCGCAACAGCGGCATACGTGGTGCCCTGCATGCCCCAGTGGCGGATAAACGGCGCCGAAACAGCCCATGCCGCCACAATGCCGCACACGTTCGCCACAATCAGCGCCTTCATGCAGCGCATCACTGTGAGCACCATGCTGTAAAACAGCACCATAGCCGTAAGCACCGCGCTGAACACCATGGGTGCAAGCAGATACTGGTATTCACTCATTCCGCTGCCTACAAAAGTTTCCAGCCCCCACGCACCCAAAAAGCGTGCCACAAGCAGCCCTGCAGGAAGCAGCGCCAACACCACGCCCTGCACGCCCAACACTGCGCGCCAAAATCCTTTTTTGTCTTTTGCGGCATAACTATCCGTAAAGGTATTGATAAACGGGATAAACAGATATGTGGCACCCGTCTGCAAAAGCAGCACCGGCTGTGTGACCGGGCCGTAAATACCAATGGCGCCATTGCCAAGCTGCTGCTGAAGCACAATCTTCGGCAAACTGGCCGCTGTGGTGGAAAGCGCTGTATTTACCGCAAGCGGTGCGCACTCTACAAGCAATGCATACACAGCCTTTTTCTGCACCGGCTGCGGAACATACAGCCCACGTGATACGCGCAACGTATATATAAAAAACAATGCAATATTCACTGCCAGCATCAGCACCAGCGTCAAAAGAAGGCTGTGTGTGAGGGCCAATACGCCCACAAACACTACCAGCGTTACAAGCCCGCGCAGCGCATATGTTTTCCCTACGATATCCAGACGGCCCGCCCGCTGGCTGATGGCGTTATATACGTCCGTCACAGATTCCACCATCCGGTACGCATGATACAGCACAATACACAAACACTGAAGCGCGCTGTACGCATTTTCCGTGCGCAGCGCACCGGCCAATGTAAACAGTATGCACACAGCGCTGGCAAGCGTTACGGTATATGCGCGGCTGCGAATATAACAGCTTTGTGCGTATTTATCGTGCGCGTCCGAAACCTGAAAATTGTACATGCCGTAAGAGGCAATCGACAAAAAGATACCCGTAGCGCTGACGGCCGTGGTAAAGATACCAGATTGTTCAGCCCCCGCCAGACTAAGGATCAAAATACCAAACAGAAAGTGGCACACCATGTATACGACCTGCCCAAAGGTGTTCCACAAAAAATTTCTGCGCATCTGCTTTGCATCCTGCACGCAGCGCGCCCCCTTTCATTTTATATGGGCGGGCAGGGGCCGCATCCCTTCCGCTTGTTGCCGGATATACCGCATGCCGGTTTTATTCCACAACCTGCGCGCCGGCAAACACCCCCAAGATTCGCCGAATGGAGGGTTCTTTTTGCACAAGGCTGTGCATGGCGCATAATACCGCCCCAGCAGAAGGGCATGCCGGCACGGCGTCTGTCTTCATTACTTCCTGTGCCAGAACACCGGCGCGCGCGGATGGCACCGCCACCACGCCGTCCACGATATATGGGTTGTAGTTTTCCGGAACGAACCCCGCGCCAATGCCCGGGATACTGTGCCGCCCCACCACGCCTCCAGCCAGTGCCTGGCTTTCGGCAGGTTCCACCGCGATGATGCGCACATCCGGATACCATGCCTTCACATATTCGCCCACACCGGTAATGGTTCCGCCGGAGCCCACGCCCACCACAATGGCATCCAACTGGCCGCCCGTTGCCTTTACAATGGCCGGACCCGTGACCCTGCGGTGAAATTCCGCATTGATATCATTATCAAAATAGTTCAGAAAATACCCGCCCGTGCGCATGGCTACGGCTTGTGCACGCGCTGCGGCACCAGTGCGCCCACCTGCGGTAAACGCCAACTTCGCGCCAAGTTCTGTTAAAAGCTTCTGACGCGCCGGGCCAATGCTTCCAGGCACACACAGCACAAGCGGGTGGCCCGAATGCGCGCAGGCAATGGCCAGCGCCACGGCAAAGGTTCCGGACGAACATTCCACCACTGTTTGCCCCGGCATCAAAAAACCTTTTTCCTCTGCGATGGAGAGCATGCCACGGGCCAGCGCATCCTTGGCGGAAAGCGTGGCCCCGCCAAAAGCAAGATACGCATAGAAAGTGCCCGGCAGCCGGTGTTTGGCCGCATAGCCGGACAACCTTACCACTTCACGTGCATACAGCACTTCATAATAGCTTTCATGCATGCCCATGCGCACACCTCCCTGCCATGATACGCGCCGAAAAAAAGCGCGCACACCATGCACTTATTATACAGGATACACAAGGCTTTGCAAAGCAGCTTTTTTCACTTGACTTTGCAGGGGTGCTGTGCTATGATAACGCTTGTGTAAAGCAAAACGCTTTACACACATCCCAACTGCAGGGAGGCGGGCGCGCGTGGCAAAAAAATGGGAGATCTCTTATCTTCTGGATTTCTACGGCGATGTGCTGACGCAAAAACAGCGCGACGTTATGGTGCAGTATTATAATGATGATTATTCGCTGGCCGAAATCGCAGAGAATTTCGGCATCACGCGCCAGGGTGTACGTGACGCCATCAAACGCGGCGAGGCCACATTGCTGGAACTGGAAGAGAAAATCGGCTTTGCCGGCCGTTCGCGCGCACTGCGCGAAGGTGTGGCACAGCTGGAAGCACTTGCAAAAGAAATTCGCTTTTCCAACGCCAGCAGTTACAGCCCCAACAGTGCCGTGGCACGCGCCGCAGATGAAATGCTGCGTGTGATTGCCAGCCTGGGCGACGTATAATCAAGGGGAATTTGCCCGCATCACGGGCGGCAAGGAGGGACAGGCCGTGGCGTTTGAATCGCTTTCTTCAAAACTTTCCGGCGTGTTCAAAAAACTTCGCGGGAAGGGCAAGCTGTCGGAGCAGGATGTAAAAGACGCCATGCGTGAAGTGCGCGTGGCACTTCTGGAAGCCGACGTCAACTACACTGTTGCAAAAGATTTCATTAAAACCGTCACACAACGGTGTATGGGGCACGAGGTAATGGAAAGCCTCACGCCTGCACAACAGGTGATCAAGATCGTTAACGAAGAGCTTGTATCCCTGATGGGCGGCGGCGAAGGCCCTGCGCGCATCCATATTAAATCTAAGCCCCCCACCGTTATCATGATGTGCGGCCTTCAGGGCGCAGGCAAAACTACGCACTGTGCCAAACTTGCCAAGCGCTTTCTGAAAGAGGGGCACAGGCCGCTTTTGGTAGCGTGTGACATTTATCGCCCTGCCGCGGTGGAACAGCTTTGTATCGTGGGCGCACAGGCAAATGCACCCGTGTTCAAGCTGGAAGGCGAAAAGCCGGAAGTGATTGCCGCAAAGGCTGTTGCCCACGCCAAGGATCACGGCAACGATATCGTCATTCTGGATACCGCCGGCCGCCTGCACGTGGACAACGAGCTGATGGAAGAGCTTCAGCGTATTAAACAGGCTGTAACCGTGGATGAAACGCTGCTCGTCATTGATGCCATGGCCGGCCAGGACGCTGTGAATGTGGCAAAAGCGTTTGGCGAAAGCACCGGGCTGGACGGCGTCATCCTTACCAAGCTGGACGGTGACACCCGCGGCGGCAGCGCGCTTTCCGTGCGTGCCGTTACCGGCAAGCCTATCAAATTTGCCGGCGTGGGAGAAAAGCTGGACGATCTTGAGGCTTTTTATCCGGACCGCATGGCCAGCCGCATCCTGGGCATGGGCGATGTGCTGACGTTGATTGAAAAAGCGCAAAGTACGGCAGACGCCAAGGAGGCAGAAAAAGCAGCCCGGCGCATGTTGGAAAATAAATTCGACATGAACGACATGCTTGCCCAATTCCAGCAGCTGAAAAAAATGGGTGGCGTTGGCGCCATGCTTTCCATGATGCCGGGTATTTCCGGCAAGGTGGATGTGGATGCACTGGAAAACTCCAAAGAGATGGCACATATCGAGGCTATTATCCAGAGCATGACCCCGGCTGAACGCGAAAAGCCCTCTATCATCAACCCCAAGCGTAAACGCCGCATTGCAGCCGGTTCCGGCACGCGTGTCGAGGACGTAAACCGGCTTCTGCGCCAGTTTGAACAGATGCAGAAGTTGATGAAGCAGGTAAAGCGCAACCCCAAAGGCTTTGGCCGGCGTTTTGGTGGCATGGGCGGCCTTGGCCGTTTCATGTAAAATGACTATATTTTTTTCGTTAGTTTCAGCGGCATGGCCGCTGTGGCTATAAATTATGATTTTTGTGTGTAGGAGGTGACAGCATGGCTGTTAAAATCAGACTGCGCCGCATGGGCGCGAAGAAGGCCCCGTTCTACCGCGTAGTGGTGGCGGATTCCCGTTTCCCCCGCGATGGCCGTTTCATTGAGGAGATCGGTTACTACGACCCCACGAAGGATCCGGCTGTTGTGAAGATCGACAGCGACAAGGCGAAAGCCTGGATCGCGAACGGCGCTCAGCCCACGGATACCGTGCGCGTTCTTCTGAAAAAGAACAACATTCTGTAAGGTATTGAGGGAGGGTTTATGATGCAGGAGCTTTTGTTGGCGCTTGCACAGGGCCTTGTGGAAGACAAGGCCGCCGTCCGTGTGACGGAGGACGAGCCCAATGAGGAAGGCGTCATCGTCTACCACCTCACCGTAGCGGAAGACGACATGGGCCGTGTGATCGGCAAGCAGGGCCGTATCGCAAAGGCAATCCGCGTTGTGATGCGCGCTGCAGCCGTGCGCGAGAACAAAAAGGTCATGGTGGAGATCGACGACTGAACTTCCCATGCCGCAGCCAGTGAAAATGGCTGTCGCAAATTTCCCGTTTACGGGGCGTTTGCGACAGCCATTTTTCTTTTTAAGCGCATTACCGGGTTAAACTGTGCCAATAGTTTCATGCGTTGTCCAGTGGCGGTGCGCCATCCTCCAGAAGACGCAGAAATTCTTTAGCCGCGCCGGAAGGTTCCATGGCGGAAAGCCAGCATGCGCCCACAGCACGCGGGGGGATCTCAGGGTCCATTTGGATGGGAAATATCGTGCCTGCACAAAGTTCTTTTTGGCAAAACTCCTGCACCACGCACGCAAGACCAAAACCAATGGCCGCAAAATCCGGCAATAGGCCGTGCGCCCCCAACTCGATGCGCGGGGCAAGCTGCACGCCGCAGCGGGCAAAAAACGCATCCACATAGCGCCGGCTGTTGGAAGCCTGTTCCAGCATGGCAAGTGGCTGGGCCGCCACCTGAGCCGGAGTAAGCAGTTTTCCTTTCAGATGGGCAAAGGCATGTCCTGCTACAAAAATATCGTGCACCTGCAGGATCGGCTTCACACACAATTGCTCGTGTTCCACCGGCAGGTTGACCACAGCAAGATCCAGCTTACCGTCCAGAACTTTTTGAACCAGCTGAACCGATGTGCGGTTCGTCACCTGAAGCTGGACACCGGGGTGCAACATACGGAACGCGCTGAGAAACGGCAGCAAAAATTCCTTTGTGATGGTATCTGCCGCGCCCAGGCGTAACGTACCAGCCTCCAGGTTCTGTACCCGGGCAAGTTGGCGCTCGCCCGCCTCCAGCATAGCAAGCGCCGCCGAAGCGTGCCGATATAAAAGCTCTCCCTCCCGTGTCAGGCGCACACCCCGCCGCCCGCGAACAAACAGCTTGGAGCCCGTTTGCATTTCCAGGCGCTGCACAGCCTGCGATACGGCCGGTTGCGTTAAATACAGGGCGGCAGCAGCACGCACAAAACTGCCTTCGTCTGCCACTGCCGTGAACACACGATACAGCGAAAGATCCGCCTTCATATCAAGCACCTTCCTCTTTATCGTCTTATCGATTCCATAATATAATATAAACTTATCCAAATTATAATATATTATAATTTTACTTATATCTGTATTTGCATTATAATAAACATCGGCCCTGTGTGCAAGGGCTGATGTTCCGTTATCATCACTTCCATGCATAAAGAAGGAGTAACAGCATATGAGAACTGTTGGCACAACATCGCGCGGCGTGCGCTGCCCCGTCATCCGTGAAGGCGACGATCTTGTAAAAATCGTTACCGATGCCATTCTTGCCTGTGGCGAAGAGCAGGCTATTACCTTCCAGGATAAAGACATCGTGGCTGTAACGGAAGCTGTGGTGGCCCGCAGCCAGGGCAACTACGCCACCACTGAAGCCATTGCAAAAGACTGTGCCGCCAAATTTGGCACCGACACCGTTGGCCTCACCTTCCCCATCCTCAGCCGCAACCGCATCGCGATTTGCCTGAAGGGCATTGCCAAAGCGTTCAAAAAAGCATATATCCTGATGAGCTACCCTTCGGACGAAGTGGGCAACCATCTGTTCGACGAAGATCTTCTGGACGAAAAGGGCGTCAACCCCTGGAGCGATGTGCTGACCGAGCAGAAATATCGCGAATTGTTCGGCTATGAAAAGCACCCGTTCACAGGTGTGGATTACGTAGAATATTACGGCGAATTGTTCCGCAGCCAGGGCTGCGAGGTGGAGTTTGTCTTCGCCAATGACGTGCGCGCCATCCTGCCTTATACAAAGAATGTTCTGTGCTGTGATATTCACAGCCGCCAGCGCTCCAAGCGCCGCCTGTTGGCCGCAGGTGCCGAGAAAGTGCTTTTGCTCAGCGATATCATGACCTCTTCCGTGGATGGCAGCGGGTACAATGAACAGTTTGGCCTGTTGGGCTCCAACAAAGCAACGGAAGATAGCGTAAAACTGTTCCCGCGTGACTGCCAGGCGTTTGTGGATGCCCTTGCCGACAGCCTGCGTAAAGCCACAGGCAAGCACATCGAGGCCATGATCTATGGCGACGGCGCTTTCAAGGACCCTGTGGGCAAAATCTGGGAATTGGCGGACCCCGTGGTAAGCCCCGCCTACACGGCCGGCCTGGAAGGTCAGCCCAATGAGCTGAAGCTGAAATATCTGGCGGACAATGATTTTGCCGGCCTGTCCGGTGAAGCACTGACGGCCGCCATCAAAGAGAGCATTACGCACAAAGACGCAAACCTCAAAGGCCAGATGGCAAGCCAAGGCACCACACCCCGCCGCCTGACGGATCTGATTGGCAGCCTGTGCGACCTCACCTCCGGTTCCGGCGACAAGGGTACCCCCATTATTTTCATCCAGGGGTATTTTGATAACTACGCCAAGGAATCGAAATAAGAGCATAACGAACCATATACAAAAGCGCCGCTTCCATGTGGAAACGGCGCTTTTCTGTTTTATTTCATCAGACTGGCGGCATACAGCACCAGTTCCAGCGCGCTGCTCACGCTGGCTTCTCCCCATCCGCGGTCTGCATGGCTGGCAGCTGCCAGGCTGTCTGCCGTATATAGCAATTGGGCAAATTGCACGGAATGGAACCTGGCACACGCGGCAAGCGCGGCACATTCCATTTCCACCACCGCGCATCCCTCCTGACGGCGATAAGCCACAAGGCCTGGCGTTTCGCGGAAAAAGCCGTCTGTCGTCCAGGTTCGGCAGCGGCGCACAGGAAGTGCAAAGCTGCCGGCCGCCTGCTCCAACGCATTCAGGGCAACCTCGTCCGTTTCAACCCAGCGCGCAGGCGGCAAATAACAATAACTTGTGCCCTCTGCGCGCAAAGCGTGCGTGGGAAGCAGAAACGCGTTTTCCGGCAGATTTTCCAATACACCGCAACTTCCGCCCGCCAGAATACGCGTGCATCCGCATGCAATAAGGAAATCCATAAACTGCGCTGCGGCGGAGGCGCCCAGCGGCGCAGCCGCAAGGCATACGTCCACCCCGTTCACCGGCACGCGATATACGGTAAAATCCCGCGTAATGGTGGAAAACTGCCCCAATTCTTCGCAGGGATGTCCAATATGGTGTGCTGTATATAACATATCTGCCGGTTGCCTGCGTACAAACTCTTCCACACCCTGTCTGTGAAAAAACAGCACGGCGCGCTGTGGAAAATGATAGCCCTCATTTCTGTTTGGTTTTACCAGAACCTCGCGGGAGTCATCATATTCCAGCACGGGCCATTCGCTTGTCCGGATCACACGCCGTCCTCCTCAAATGCAGATATCATTTCGTAGTCATCCAGGAAACTGTGTGTCTTTCCGCCACGCGTCCAACCTGGCAGCACATTCAGGTTCACATTGTGCAGGCTGTGAAACACGTTCACATCTCCCTGCGGATTCATAGCACGAATCGATGCCACCAGAGATTTTGTCATGGCGCGCGCGCCGTGCGGGTCATCTTCCCCGCGCTTTTCTGCCTCTTCTGTAAAACGGCAGGCACAGCGCAAAAACGAAAGGCTGTTGTATCTTTGCCAGGCAATGATATCTGCCTCCCGCACCAGATACAACGGGCGGATCAGCTGCATGCCCGGGTAATTGGTGCTGTGCAGCTTGGGCATCATGGTGCGAAGTTCCGCCCCCCAGATCATACTCATCAGCGTGGTCTCGATCACATCGTCAAAATGGTGCCCCAGCGCAATCTTATTGCAACCCAACGCCTGCGCGTTTTTATACAGATGTCCCCGGCGCATGCGTGCACACAAATAACACGGGTTTTTGCTCACGTTTGCCACACTGTCGAAAATATCCGTGCAAAAGATGTGCAACGGCAGGCCCAGTGCCTGCGCATTTTGTTCGATCAACGCGCGGTTTTCCGGCAGATAACCGGGGTCCATACACAGGTATTCCACTTCAAAGGGCACGTCACTCACGCGCTGCAAATGTTGCATGCATTTTGCCAAAAGGAAACTGTCCTTTCCACCGGAGATGCATACGGCGATGCGGTCCCCCGCGTTCACAAGGGCATAGTCCTTACATGCGCCAATGAAGCGGTGCCAGATGGGCTTTTTGTATTTTTTGATGATACTGCGCGTCACGGCCACACTTTGCGCACCGGCCGCACCGCCCGCCTCAGTCATGGAGTTCCAGCGTGGCCAGCACGCCGCCGTCCAGGTCTTTCAGGGTGAACACACCGTCTTCATATACCATATATCCGCGTATCCCGTCACCTTTGGGAATAGACACACTGCCCGGGTTCAGAAAATAGTATTCTCCTTTGTCTTGTGCCGCACGCACATGGGTATGCCCATGGATCAGCACATCGCCTTTTTCCAACGCAGGCAAATGCTGCTCATTCCAAATGTGCCCGTGGGTGACAAAAGCCATTCGTCCATCCAGCAAAAGCGGAAAATACTCCGCCATCACCGGAAATTCCAGCATCATCTGATCCACTTCGGCCTCGCAGTTGCCCCGCACGCACACAGGGCGCGGGCGCACGGCATTCAACAGGGCCGCCACCTCTTTGGGGGCATAGCCGTCCGGCAGATCATTGCGCGGGCCATGGTATAAAATATCTCCCAACAGCACAAGGCGCTGCGGCGCTTCCGCCTCCATGCGGGCCAACAACTTGCGGGCATACAGCGCCGAGCCGTGGATATCGCTTGCGAACATCAGCTTCACAAAGCATTCTCCTTCCGGAATTTTTCTTTGCCAGTATAGCAAATCAGCCGTCTTTTTTCAACAAAGGGCCCACGCAGCGCTTGTTGTACGCTGCGTGGGCCCTTTTTGCCAAGGCATATATCAGCTGCCCTGCCGTTCTTTTCCCGAAACGGGCGCCGGCGCCCGGGGCGCCTCAAACCAGAACAGGCTGCCTTTTCCCACCTCGCTCTGTGCGCCAAAAGCAA
>CAMBHV010000027.1 GCA_945867255.1 uncultured Clostridia bacterium | reverse complement strand
ACTGGATATTCCCGGATGAAAAGCGCATCACAACACTGATGACCTTGGTGCAGCGCGGTTGGCGCGACAAGCTGGTGCTTTCGCATGATTGCAGTGCGTTTATCGACGAATTCAACAATGAGTGGAGCGAACGAAGCAAGGTGGACCTGGATACACTTCGCTTCCAGTATACACACCTGGCAGACCATGTTGTGCCGCAACTTCTGGAGCGCGGGATGGCGCAGGAGGACATCGATGCCATGCTGATACAGGTGCCGCGCGCATTTTTCGAGGGCGCAAAGAACGGAGGTGCAGCATGAGCGAAATGGCGGATCTGGCCACAGGACTGCAACATGTGGGCATCCCGGTAAAAAATATGGATGACGCGGTGCGCTTTTATAAAAGCTTGGGCTTTAAAGAGACTTTTCGCGCCGCGGGGCACAAGGGCGACGGCCCGGTGGTGTTTATGAAGCTGAAGGGGCTGATGGTGGAGCTGTATCAAAGGGAAAATACCGCGGGCCAGCCCGGCGCCATCGACCATATTGCCATTGATGTGACGGATATTGCGGCGGCCTTTGACATGGTGCAGAAGATGGAGTATCCTGTGTTGGAAAAAGGCATTTGTTTTTTGCCGTTCTGGCAAAACGGCGTGCGCTTTTTTACCATTTGCGGCCCGCAGGGAGAACAGGTGGAATTCAGCCAGATACTTTGAGACTGTGAAAGGGTGAGCGCTTTGCAAAAATCAGTGGATCTTGCGGCGATTGGAGAATGCCTGATCGATTTTACTCCTGCCGGGCAAAACGAGCTGGGCATGCAGCTGTTCAGCCGGAACCCGGGCGGTGCGCCGGCCAATGTGCTGGCCATGTATGCAAAACTGGGTGGAAAAACGGCTTTTTGCGGCAAGGTGGGCACGGATGCTTTTGGAGATTTCCTGCTTGCATCGCTGCAGGAAGGTGGGGTGGACACAAGCGCACTGATGCGGGATGCGAATGTCCCCACCACCCTTGCTTTTGTGCAGCTGGATGAGACGGGAAACCGCAGTTTTACATTTTACCGCAAGCCGGGCGCAGATATCATGCTTCGAAAAGACGAGGTGCCGGTCCGAATTACACAAAGTTGCGGGGTGTTCCATTTCGGCAGCGTATCGCTGACAGACGAGCCGTGCCGCACGGCTACGCTTTGTGCGGCTGCCGATGCCCGGAAGGCAGGTGCCCTGGTCAGTTACGACCCGAATTACCGTCCGTTTCTGTGGCCAAATGCCGAAGACGCAAAAAAGGAACTGTGGAATGCCGTGGCGCTGGCGGATATTATGAAAGTGTCGGATGAGGAATTGGTTCTTCTCACGGGCAACCGCGAGCCGGAAGAAGGCGGACGGGCCCTGATGCGGCAAGGCCCCGTGGCAGTGCTGGTGACGCTTGGCCCGAAAGGGGCCTGCTGTGTTACCTCTGCCGGAGCATTCTTTGAACCTACATTTGACGTGCCTGTTGTGGATACCACAGGCGCCGGCGACGCCTTCTGGGGCGCAATGCTTTGGAAGCTTCATGCAGGGTACGCCTGTTGCAACAGGCAAGACCTCTTGGCCCTGGCGCCGGAACAGTGGAAGGCAGCCGTACAGTTTGCCAATGCGGCGGGAAGCCTTACCACCACGAAAAAGGGCGCCATCCCGGCCATGCCGGCAAAAGAAGCCATTGAGCAGTGCGTGTGCAGCGGCGTGGTGCTGAAAGAAACGTTGTAATAAAATAAGGCCTGCGGGCGTCTGGCGTTAGCCGTGCCCCTGCAGGCCTTGTTTTGTGTTTTTTATTTTACAGGCGCAAGTGAATTTTACAGCCTTCTAAACAGAATTCCGTTAAGCCTTTCCGTTCTGCCGGATATGATGTTCCACACGGCGGATGATCATATCCAGCGCCACAAGGTTTTTTCCGCCCTCGGGTACGATGATATCAGCAAAACGTTTTGAGGGTTCCACAAACTGTTCGTGCATGGGCTTCACTGTGGTGAGATACTGTTTTACCACACTGTCCAGGCTGCGGCCGCGCTTTTTTACGTCCCGCACCACACGCCGCAGGATACGTACATCCGCGTCGGTATCCACAAAAATCTTTACGTCCATCAGGTTGCGAAGCTGTTTGTCTGCAAAAATCAGAATACCTTCTACCACAATGACACTGGTGGGCGCGATTAGCAGTGTCTCACTGGAGCGATTGTGTACGGTGAAATCATACACAGGGCAGGCAATGGTTTCACCCCGGCGCAACGCCTCGATCTGTTCCACCATCAAATCGGTATCGAAAGCGTTGGGATGATCATAATTTAATTTACAGCGTTCTTCATATGGCATGTCATCATGACGTTTATAATAATTGTCATGGCTGATGACAGAGACGTCTGAGCCAAACCGCTCTTTTAATTTGCGCGTGAGGGTGGTTTTGCCGGAGCCTGTTCCACCTGCAATGCCAATGATGATGCTGTCCATACCCGCCTGCCCTCTTTCCATCTTTTTCAACATTATAGCAAAAGTAATTCAAAAAAGGAACTGCATAACAGATAAAACGCCCCGCTTAAGCGGGGCGTTTTATCTGTAAAGTTATTTCTGTTCTTCCCAGATGGGGTGTTTGAGCATCCAGCGGCCAAATTCATCCTTGTAGAAAATATCACGGTTGTAAAAACCATCCATGATGTTCCAGAATTCGGTTTCCGTATAGCCACAGAACTCGCAGAAATCACGCACGCACAATGGGTCCAGATAACCGTCGTGTTCCTTCACAAGTTGAATGGCCTCATCGCGGCTCAGCAAACCGTAACGAATATACCGGGCGGTATAATCCGTGGCGGTGGCGTGGCCAAACTTCGGGTATTTCAGCCAGGAATGCACAAGGTAGGCGCGGGAATCCACTTGGTCGAAGTTTTCCACATGATGGGTACGGTCCCATTCATGCGTGAGGTCGTGGAAGCCGCGGCTTTTGGCGAACTGATAGTTCTTATAACTGTTCCAAGGCAAAAAGTAACTCAGATAGAACGGGTCCAGCCGGGCAAGTTCTTCGGCACTGGGTGCCTCGGTGAGTGCAAGGTCATTTTCGGTTACGCCATAGCTTAGCAGCTCTTCTTTCGGGAAGCCCACAGCTACGCCGTTTTCGATTTGCCCGCGGGCGGAATACGTCTCTTCATCCGCGTTCCCACCATATTCAAAGCTGACATTTTCGCCGTAGCACAAAAACGGTGTGTTGAATTTCAGTGCCATGTGAAGCGGGAAGGTATAGATCAGCCTGTCTACATACCATGTGGGTTTGCCGTATTTTTCAAAGAAGGCACGCATCAATTTTTTCTGTGCGCGGATATTGGGCTTGCAGGTGATGATAGTGCAGCCGAATTCTTCAGAAATGTTTTTCAGGTTGTGCTTGCCTGCTTCTGTCATGGGGAAATTGTCCTCGGCGGAAAACAGGATGGGGTTCATGTGCATGACCTCTTTCAGGATATATACCTGAAAATGGCTGTCCTTGCCGCCGGACACTGCTACGGCGCAGTCATATCCACCCGGGCCGTTCATGCCGCGATACTTGTCACACAGCGCCTCAAATTCTTTCCAGCGCTTGTCCCAATCTATATTCTTACGGCTTTCGAAATGCCGGCAGGCAGAACATACGCCCTCTTCGTCAAACGTAATGCCGGGGCGAGTGTCCGGCATGGTGCATTTTTTGCAATATTTCATTGGAAGGCCTCCCTTGTCTGGTTTCAAAATCAATCATTCTGGCTGGTTTGGCCGTGTTATATTTTACCCCATCTTGGCAGGCAACACAAGAGCAACCCGGTGTTGCATGAAAAAACGGGGCATATGCCCGGTATCGAGGCACATCATAGGCCATGTAAGCCATGCAAAAGCAGGTTACACGGGCACATCAGTGTACAAAGCGACGAATTTTATCCTCCATGGCCTGTACCTCTTGTTTTGAGATATGTGCTTTGTCTACATAACCATAGATGCGGCCCGCAAAATCGGCAAAACCGGGCGCGATGCGACGGAATGTTTCCGGCCGCAGCTTGCAGGCATACATGGCATGGATGCCCACCAGCGCGCAAAATTTCAATGCATTGAAGTGTGGGCGGAATGGCGGTGCAAACGGGTCCTGCCGGGGCGGATTGCGGTATACATCTTCCAAAAGATCTGCCATGCGGATATAACTGGGCGTTTCACTTTTGTCAAAATACCCTTCTATCATTTCCCGCGCAATGGGAAAGGGCGCATCCGGCGTATCGGCTGCCGCAGCAAAGTCCTCATATGTGGTGCAATACGTGGCGCCTTTGTAGATTACAGGGTCATATTCGTGTTCTACTGGTACAGGCCTTAAAATGTGGCACGATTTTTCAGCAAAGTATACTTCCGCGATGGCGGTGCTCATCCAGATGAAAATATTGTCTGCCGCTGTGATCCACTGCTTCACACTGTCCGCAAAGATCACATGAAAATTGGGGCGTTTTTCTGCCAGTGCTGCCAGAGCAGGGCTGTTCCATTCCGACGGGTGACGGCGATATACAAGCTCCACCTCCGGGTGCTCGGAAAGATACCGGTCAAACCATTCCAGCGTCTGCGCCATGCTGGTGCGGTTCGTGCGTGCAAACTGTGTAAAATCTTCACCAGCCATGCGGGAAAGTTCGGCCACTTCTTCATCGCTCATAGAACCATAGCCGAACGAAGAGATATATAAAAACAGTTTTTTGTTCTCATCCAGGCCAAACTCGCGGCAAAGTTGTTGCTTTGTTTTGAAATAGCCGCGAAACTCCGGGCGAAGGAAATCCATCATCACAGCGCCTGTCACAGGGGCGCATTCATCCGGAACGCCGTGGGCTAAAAGGCGCTGGCGCGTCTTTTCCCCCCAACATGTCTGCACACATTTTTTTGCGTTTCCATTAAAATTGAACCAGGGGGCGGCTTCCTGTGTGTCGGACAGCATCTGCTCCCAGTGAAGGTTCACCACTTTCCGGCACACGCCTACATTGTTGTACACGTGGCTATTGATGGCCTCGTCATCGTACATGCAGCTGGATACCAGAACTTTGGGCTTTTTCCAAGTGAAGTATTTCAACTTTTTTCTATCCAGCAGCTGGTGAATCGCTACGCTGTAGCCACGCTTTTCCAATTCGGCCTTTAAGAGAATAAGGCTTTCGTATTCGCGCACTACGTGCTCGTATAAAAACAGAAAATCAAGCGCCAAGGTTTGCGCCCTCCTTTGCGGTATCGTTGCCTGCAAACAGCACTTCGGTATAATTGCCAAGGCCGCGCACGGCATCAAAGTGAAACCCGTCGTAGAATAATTCGTTATCAAACACGACCTCAGGCTGACACTCAAAATCCCGGATAGGCGTGCCGGTAGCGGCCAGCGTCTGCTTGACGCGCAGCAGCTCATCACGAATACCAAGTGCATCAAGCAGATATTCCTGTACGGCGCCATCCACCGGCGGGAACACGAACGTCAGGGCAATGCCGCGCTCTTTGCAGAAAGCGGCAAGCTCCACAAGCGCCTGAAGGTTCTCCTCATTCACGCTGTAATCAGATGCCTGTGGTGTCACGCTTTGCAGTGCGTCCAAAAGCTGGCCTGCGTTTAGCACATTGCCGTCTGCATCCGTTTGTGTATCGGGCAGAGTGCCCGCCTTTGCAATGCCACCCGCGCCGTACAGCGTGGCGATGTAAGCGATTTGGTTTCTGCGGTACGGCAGCGCCTGCCCCGTTTCGCTGACATAATCCTCCTGCGTCCAGTGCCCTTCATCTCTGCTTGCACCCGTCTGCACGCCCTGCAGGCGTAACAGCAACTCGTTGAGCATGTCCGCGTTACAGTCAAAATTGAACAGATAAGCAAAGGGGTTTTCCACCAGTGTTTGGATATGTTCCATGCGGTTGCGGTTATCCCCGGAGCGCAAAGTGTAAAAACTGACTTCAAAATAACAGGTGTTCAGGTTTGGGTTCTTTTCAGCAGCAAGGTAGAACAGATCAATGCTTTCTGCCATAGAAGCGCCACCAAACGCCAGGTTTGCCCATGAGCGCCCTGTCAGCTGCTGCACCTGTTCCATATCGAAGTGCGCCATGCGGGAATCACCCAGCAGAATGGCATCCTGCGGGTCATTCAGATAACTGCGCACACGTGTGATATAGGAATCTTCCTGTACGGCACCGCCCTTCAGGCCGAAATAATCGTATGGTTCAAAATAGAGAAAAATTCCGAAGTAAAGCGCAATGGGTACGCACAGTAGTGCCATCACGGCAGCAATTCTTTTCAAATGCGCGCCCTCCTTTTCAGAAATTGGCATAAAGAAAACTGACGGCACCTGTCAGGTATCCGTTGTTGAACAGAAACCCAAGGAAGATCAACCCTGCCAGGGCATAATAACAAAGCCAGCGCAGCCCTGTGCCAAGGCTCATCAAAGCGGGCGTGGCCTCGCCCTGTACGCTGTGTGAGGAAAACCGGCGCACAAGGTCCAGCGCAAAACACGCGGCAAAGCAAACCGCAAGGAATGCCGCAAAGGCCGCGGCCAGCAGCGGTTTTGCATTGAAACCGGAAAGAATAATGCCCCAGGCCTGCGCCAGTGCACTGGAAACAGAACCGCCGGCAAACTGTGCCGTTAACGCATACAGGGCGTCCTGCACGCTGGGTGCGCGGAAAAATACCCATGCGACATGAACAAGCAGGAAGGTGATGCAGCATTGCCATATGCTGGCGGCCCAGCCATCTCGCCGAATATGAAGCAAAGCATAGAGCCGCGCACGCAAAGGCTCCAGCACGGCACCCACCACTTGATATAACCCATGCAGCAGGCCCCATATCAAAAAGGTGAAGCCCGTGCCGTGCCAAAGGCCGGACATAGCAAAAGTAAGCAGCACATTTACATATTTGCGCACTGTGCCTTTTCGGTTGCCGCCAAGCGGGATATAGACATAGTCCCGAAGCCAAGAAGAAAGCGACATATGCCAGCGCCGCCAGAATTCTTTGATAGAACGCGAGAAGTAGGGCGTGTTGAAGTTTTGTGCAAGTTCCAGCCCCAAAACACGCGCGCATCCCTGCGCCAGCATGGAGTAGCCGGAAAAATCAAAATATAGCTGAAATGTGTATGCCAGTGCACCCAGTGTTAGCACGGGCCCGGACCAAGCGCGAACGGCGCCTGCCCCGCTGCCCCACACACCATTGGCAAGAATGGCCAACAGATCCGCCACGCATACTTTGGCCACAAGCCCCTGTGCCATCAGCACAAGGCCTGACGCGGCTTTGTCTGCATGAAAAGTGCGGGGCGCCGCCAGTTGCGGCAAAAAGCTGCCTGCCCGTGTAATAGGGCCGGAAGATATAAAACCGAAAAAGCTTGTAAACAGGCAGAACTGAACGGCGCTTTTCGGCGCAGGGCAAGTTTTACGGTATACGTCCACGGCACATCCTATAGCCTGTAATGTGAAAAAACTGATACCGAGTGGCAGAATAAGTGAGAACCGCTGCGCCGAGGCCGAAAGGCCTATGCGTTCCAGCACATTTAGCACGGGCTGCACCATGGGCATCCCCGCCAGGGCAACAGCCAATGCCTTCAGGCCTACCAGCAGCCCAAGGTTCAGGCCAATGGCAAGCCACAGCCGGCGTTTTCGGCTCGGGCCCTCGGCACGCGCCATCCAGCGTACGGCGCCAAAGGTGGCAAGGCTGTCTGCGATCAACACCGGCAGCCATGCCGGTGTTGCAAATGCATAAAACAGCCAGCTGGCCGCCAGAAGCACGGCGTTTTGATATTTGCCCGGTACACGAAAGTACGCTACTGCACACAACGGAAAGAATACAAAAAAAGAAAGAGTGTTGAAGCTCAATGCAAAAGCGCTCCTTTTCTTTTGGTGTTGCAAAGCGGGCCACAAAGCGAAAAGTGTGCTGATGTGCAGCCCACCGCAATCTTTTTACATTATAAAGGCGGTGTGCTTTTTTGTAAAGCAGAGCCCCTTGAAACGCCTGCCCAAAAGGCGTGCGATTCGGGCCTTTCTGTTGATATTTGGCCCGGATTGTATTATACTGACTTATATGTATGTGCAAATAAACGCGCGTGGAAAATACCCGTGCGCAGCAAAGGAGAGAGACACATGGCCCAGACCGTGATGGTGACCGGTGCGGACGGCTTTATCGGCAGCCACCTCACCGAAGAGCTTGTCAAAAAAGGCGAAAAGGTAAAGGCCTTTTGCTATTATAACTCATTTGGAAAATGGGGTTGGCTGGATACATTGCCGGCCGAGATCAAAAACGAGATCGAAGTATTTATGGGCGACATTCGGGACCCCAACGGGGTGCGCACTGCCATGAAAGGGCAGGACGTGGTGTATCATCTGGCAGCATTAATTGCCATTCCGTTCAGCTATCATTCGCCGGATAGCTATGTGGATACCAATATCAAAGGTACACTGAATGTGCTGAATGCCGCGCGCGACGTGGGAACAAAGCGCCTGCTTGTTACTTCTACCAGCGAAGTATATGGCACGGCACAGTATGTGCCTATTGACGAAAAGCATCCGTTCCAGGGGCAAAGCCCCTATTCGGCTACGAAGATCGGTGCGGACAGGCTTGCCGAAAGCTTTTACCGTTCATTTGGCCTTCCGGTTACGATTGTGCGCCCGTTCAACACGTATGGGCCGCGTCAGTCCGGCCGCGCGGTGATCCCCACCATCATCACGCAGTTGCTCAGCGGTGCGCAGGAGATTAAGCTCGGCAGCTTGGAATCCTCGCGGGATTTCAACTATGTTAAGGACACCGCTGCCGGCTTTATGGCCATCGCGGCATGTGACAAGGCCATTGGGGAAGAAATCAATATCGCCACCGGCAAAGATATTTCGATTGGCCAGTTGGCACAGGAATTGATCCGGCAGATCAACCCGAGTGCCCGGGTGGTGTGTGACGCCCAGCGTGTGCGCCCGCAGAACAGTGAGGTATGGCGGCTGTGCGGCAGCGCGGAAAAGCTTCGTGCACTGACAGGCTGGCAGCCGGCTTATACGTTTGAGCGGGGATTGGCTGAAACGGTGGAATGGATTCGTGCGCATATGGACACCTTCCGCACGGGCGTGTACACATTGTGATTTTTAACAGAAATATACAGAACGGAGAATATTTGCCATGCAGCATACACCCGAAGGGCAAAACACATTGAAACGCCGTGCAGCCCTGTGGGGAATGGGGGCGGCGCTGGCTGTGCTGTGTGCAGTGGCGGTTACCTATTATTGGCGTGTGTTTTACGAGTATGCGGCCGTGCCGGCGCGCAGCGTTGTGCTGTGGGCCGGCGCGGTGGCGCGTTGCGGCACGCTGGCCGGATGGGTTTGTGTTTAATGCTGCCGCAGGTTTGCCGCGCGGGCAGCATTGGTGCTGGCTGTATGCGGCGTGTTGTTCTGCTTTGCCAACCCGCCCATGCAGGCACCGGATGAAAGCACACATTTTCTTCGCGCCAATGCGGTGAGCATGGGGCGCTTCGATTTTGATTATGCCAGAACCTATCCGGCAGATGTAAATGCACTGATTTCGGCATTTCCCGGTTCATATGTGAATGCAAACACGACGTTCTGGCTGGAACAGGATGAAGAGGGAAACCTTTCTGGCGGAGGTTCCAGCGCAAATGTTGCCATCAAGCAGTTTGCCGATGGCACGCGTACTTCAATTGCAGATGGGTTTTCCCGCTATGCGGCGCTGTGCGAAGATGGCAATGCGCCTCAGGTGGCGGAGCCGCAGATGTTTCAGGTGTTGCCGTATCTGCCGCAGGCGCTGTTTATGGCAGGCGCACGGTTGCTGGGGTTTGGGGCGCTGGGGCAGTTATATGCCGGGCGCTTGGCAAACCTGGCTGTATATGTGGGGCTGTGTTTTCTGGCACTGAAGAATTGTCAGAGGTATCGCACCGTATTTCTGGCCGTGATGCTGTTGCCGCTGGGATTATTCATTGCGGCAAGTGCCAATTATGACGCGCTGGTATTGGGATGCTATTACCTGGCGGCCAGCTATTACTGCAAAGACG
>CAMBHV010000026.1 GCA_945867255.1 uncultured Clostridia bacterium | reverse complement strand
TATAGTCTTATAAAGGGGAATATCCGCGATGACAAAAATACTTTTCGTGTGCCACGGCAGTATTTTGAAAAGTTCCCAAAAAGCTTGATGTACCAATGGTTTTGCGGCTCGAAAAGGTGCTTGCTACACTACGACTTCACCATTTTTGAAAGAGCTTTGATGTGACAATCTAAGTTACACTAAATTGAAAATATTAGAACCGTATGTCCGGCGAAGGGAGAGCCCTTTATGGACGGGATTCTTCCGGTCTGGCTTGTTTTCTTACGCATAAAGACAACCCTCCCGGCTTAGCCGGGAGGGGGGCGACTCAAAACATGATTGTCAAAACTCATCTGAATTTTTCCGCTTTTTTTAATGCTTTCATATATTGATTTTTCACGCCACTTTCATTTTCTTTTGCGCATAAATCAGAAATCTGTTCAAATAAGGGGCTCTTGGCGTAATTTGGAATCAGAATAATACGGGATAATGCATAAGCACTTGCCCATCTAATTACTGTGCCGTCATTTCCTGCATTTTGCAATAAAGCAGTTATAGCATTCTCAAGTTTAGCAGGAAATTTATTTGCAAGATTCCCTACAATTCGGGAGGCTTCCCTTTTGCAGGAATTATCAGAAGATAGTATATATTTTTCTGCCAAATCCAGATACTCTGCTTCTAAAGTAAATTCTTTGGAGCGGCTTACTTCTTCAACGGCTTCGAGCAAAAGTGAAATATTTTTTTCAGTCAAAGATTCACAAGCCTCTGAAATTACTGAAAAATTGACTTCGCGATTGATAATTGCTGCAACAATGGAATTCCTCTTTTCCAAACGTTTTAAAGATTTATTATTCATTATTTCTGTGATGATCATTCTTATTTTCTCCTATAGAATAAAATGATGCATTTTTCACTTGCTGGCGGAGGAATGCTTTGCGGACGACAAGTCCACCGGAGAGGATGAAAGCGCGCCCAGAGTTCTAAGGAAACAATTTGACTTTTCGTTTCATCATTGGTTCCGTAGCGATTTTACCATAAGAGTGCGAATAGCTCTACCATCTAACAATGAAAACGCCCGAACAGTTCCCCTCTTCTTAGACGATCTCTTTTAACTGTTTTTCTTCATTTTGTTGCACCAGACCGCCAAGCTGTGTTGCTAGGCCGTACTACCCTGTCACAAAAGAACAGCCAGCAGGACAACGCAAAACATTCATTGTGTACCTCGTTGCGGAGATTGCGAAAACACGGGACAAGGGTGTCCTCACCATCAAAAGAACGCTGAAGGAACTGGACGCAGCCAGGCTGCTGGAACGGAAGCGTGTCGGGTTCTTCGCCGACAACCGCCTGTATGGAAAGCTGCCGCCTGCTTGACCAATTCTTCGAGCAGATGGTTTCCATCTGAAATTGTGGTGGGAAAGACTGCCTGAATATGGTACAATCAATGTGTCACAGCAAGGTTCTTTCCACTACGGAAGGATGTTTGACAATGCAAAAAAACCGTACTATTAATCGATTTCTGGCTTGTGAAGGGGCATATACGAGATGATAAAAATACTTTTTGTTTGTCACGGCAATATTTGCCGCAGCCCTATGGCTGAATTTGTATTTCGTGCACTGGCTCAAGAAGCCGGGCGTGCAACGGAATATGAAGCGCAAAGTGCCGCGCTGAGTGCCGAAGAGCTTGGCAACCCCGTATACCCGCCTGCGCGCGCCATGCTGGCTCGGCACGGTATCTCGTGCGACGGAAAATACGCACGCCAGCTGTGCCAGGCAGACGCACAGGCGTTCGACCTCCTCATTGGTATGGAGCAACGGCACGTAGATGCCATGCGCCGACGCCTGGGCACGGCGGCCGAGGGAAAAGTTTCCCGCCTGCTGGACCACACCGACGCGCCCGGTGACATTGCAGACCCATGGTATACGCGTGATTTTGAAACAGCTTATTCCCAAATTGAGGCTGGCTGCCGCGCATTGCTGGCACAGTTGGAACAGCATATTTGATGCATGGTACAGAAAGGGAGCAATCATCGATGGAGCGCATCACACATCGCATAAATACTTGCGCCAAAGCCCCACAAGGCAGTGTAGAGATGGCCGATGGCGCGGTGCAGGGCACAGCCATCGAACGTCTGGCACAATACGAAGATTTGTGTGAAGAGTTGCTGGCTAAGCAAAGTAAAATCGCCCAGCAAATGGAAGAATTGCGCATGCAAGGGCGCGAGAAAAGCGTAAAATTTCGTGAACTGTTTGCACAAAAGCTTACCAATGCATCTTTTCTTTCTCTACTTCAGGCAAAGGGTTTGCTTTAAGCCATTGAAAATGCCGGGGTGCTGAATTTCAAGCACCCCGGCTATATTATTTCCCGGAAAAATCTATTGCCCCACTTCCAACCAATATACATCCCGCCGGAGGGTAAGGCCCAATTTTTTCTGAAGCGCCAGTGAGGCCCGATTTCCTGAAAAAATATGGCAAAACGGCACACGCCCTTGCCGCAAAAATGTCTGAATCGCGTGCGCTTCCAATGCTGCACCAATCCCCATGCGCCGAAATTGCGGCAAAACTTCCAGCATACCCATACTGCCTTCCACATGTTCTCCTATAAAGCCCGCAAGCTGTCTTTCCTTTCCGGATAAGACAAAAGCCCCCGTCACCGCACCGGCAGCAAGCCGCGCAGCCACATCCTCACAAGGGATAAGATCATACCAGGCACATACTGTCTGAAGCCACTCCGGCCCCAACTTGGCAAAACGCACGCCAGATGCCCGTATACGCGGCGGCTGCGTAGCCCAATACACAGCCTGTGTACAGGCTGATGTAAGCGAACATCCTAGAAAGCGCGCTGTTGCCAGTGCGGCAGCGTGCCCATGCACGCCTACCATTCCATGAGGCGATATAGGCCCCACTGCATGCAAAAGGTGAACGGCAGCCCTCTGCGTACCTGCGGCCAGCAACAGGTCTCCCCCTTGCACTTGCAAAAGGACACCGTCCTTTTCGGCAATCAAAACGGATGCTTTTCCCCAGCGCAGTGCCTCCAGCATATCAACACAGGCAGGCCTTTCAACCAAATACTCCCACGCCGCCAAAGCCGGGGCGGCCAATTGTGCTTTTTGCGCGTGTGTCAGCTTTTTCAAGGCAGCTTCACGGCGCATAGCTTCACTTTTTGTGGCATACGTTTCCATATATACCAAACGTACAGGGGCGTGTGAGCGGGTGTATTTTGCCCCCCGGCCTGTTTGATGCAAAAAGATACGCCGGGTGATATCCGGCGTATAGCCTGCGTAAAAATTCATGCCGGCACATTCCAACAGATACGCCGTATGGTTCAACTTCGTGCCCCCCTTCCCATGCCGGCAGCCCCTTAACAAACCGCCGTACATCGGCAACACATAATACAGGCAACTTTACTCCTGCGAAAGTTCTATTGCGAGGCGGCATGCGGCAAACGCATCTTCACGCGTGCCAACCGTAATAAGAAAGCGCCCGGCATGACAGAACTTCAGTGTTTCAATGCCGGAAATGGCTGGCAGTTCCGCTTCAGATGCACCGGCCCATTCTTCGGGAAACGGCACCCGTAGTGCCTGCGTTCCAAAGCGCTGTGGAACACCCTGTGCGCAATATCCGCCCCGCTGTGATGGATAAACCACAAATTTTGCACGGCTTGGGATGAGATACTGCTTCCATGGTGCAAAACGCTTCAGCTCAACAATGCCACCCTTTGCATGGGCCAGTGCACCGCGCACTTCTGCCTCTGCCCGCGTAATGGCCCGAATGCTTTCCAATTTGTGATGCAAAAGGTCCTGCGCCACGGCTACCGCTTCTGCAAAGCAGGCATCTTCATCTTTTTCTTCGTCCCATCTTGGATTGTAAGCCGCAATCAAGTTTGCCAACTGATTGCCACACCCGGTATTATCATCTTCATCCAGCGGCTTCACAAAGCCGTCATCAAACCTTCGTGCTTCTTTTTCTCCCACTAGTGCCGGGCCCAGTTCTCGCCACAAAAGGCCAAACGCAGCATACTTCACGCCGCATTCACGCACCGGGGTATCTTTCCCGTGATGATCAAATGGCCCGTCCCCAATATCGAACACAATGCCATCATATCCCTGCGGAACGGAAAAACCCCGTTCGATATGGATCTTCGGGTTACACAGGCGCAACAGCGCAGCTGCAAATACATCATCTGCATGAAAACGCCCAGCATGGGTAAAACCTTTATTTGGCACGGTAAGCATTCTGGCAAGCTCCTTTTTCTTTGTTCACATGCCCCGGCAGGCCTTTCGCCCAGAAAAGCAAAATGCTTTCTGCGCATGCCCGCTTTCTGTGTCTTTGGGGCAGGCACATTATATCACATTCACATCCCATTTTACAGCGGCATTTCGCTTCGAAACAGTTTTGTTACGTGATATGATATAATGAGATAAATATATGCTTAGCGGAAAGGGGGCGGCAAAACTTTGGCCGCATATCAGCAACGTAAAAACCAAACTTCCCGTATTCCTGCCATTTTGATGGGCCTTGCTATTGGAATCCTTTTTCTTATACTGAGCGGTGGGGTCATATGGGTTTTCCTCCCGCATACCATGAACCAAAATCTCGCCAGTGCAAAAGCGCCACAAGGAGATATCATTGGATATTCCGTACAACTTGGCAGCGGCCCCTACACCTCTGAAAGCCTGGCACAGTGGGCCTCGCACACCGTAGAAGAGGCGGCCGCCCTTGGCATGAATGCCTTGTTCCTTTCCATTGATGGGGCCGATGGTGTCGTGTTTGAGACAAGCAAAGCCGAAAAATGTTCCGCCTTAACGGCCGGTGACAACTTTTTCCGCAAGCTGGATGCGCTGCGCACTTTGTGTGAGGCCGCCTCAGGGAAAGAGTTGGCCGTATATGCAGTTGCCCAGCAACAGGGCTCCTCCGTGGATGCCCTCCTGGCGGACATCTCCCGACGTTATGCGACAGCAGGCACCGCTATACTGACAGACGTCGACGGCGCCCCGGGAACATTTTGCACGTATTCTACCCCAAAGGGGCTACTGGCTGCAGTTTCACCTGAAAACGCAGGACATGCAGGAGAATTTTTTCTGTTGACACTGCTTGATGAATTTCAGGGCGCAGTATTCAGCCCAACGGCGCTTTCTTCTGCTTCAGGAGATGTTGGCGTGCTGTTAAGTGCCATGAATAACAGCACCCCACCGTCTCTGCTGCAATATACGCCACCGGCCTCCTTGGGTATCACTTACCCGGAAAATAACACTATGTCCGATACCGACACCTGCTTTGTAATGGGCACTTCAGACCCTTCGCAGCCCCTCTGTTTAAATGGGCAGGAAGTATCACGCTACGGAACACGTGGGTTGTTTGGTATACTGGTGACACTGGAAGAAGGAGAAAACACACTGAACTTTACAAATGGAACAACCAGCCTCACATGGCATATCACTGGCCCAGCGCCAGAATCAACCGGCAGCGATGATACGAATGCACAAAAGCCACCGCATGACAATACTGTCAGTGTGCCAGAGGGCACCTTTGTACAGACAACTGGCCTTATCACCAGCCTTTTGCACGATCCTTCCTCGGATAGTAATATCAGCGAGACCGTACAGCGTGGCGCTATCGGACAGGTAATTGCATGTGCTGAAACAGTGCGCAATGGAAAAACAACCTGGGCCTATCAGCTTACAAGCGGTGATTGGGTTCTTGCCTATAATGTGCAAAAAGCAGAAAGCGCTGCTGCCGTTTTTTCCGGTGCGCAAGCTGTATGCAATGGACGTGACGAACTTTTGCAATTTAACGGCACTGGAACGCCACTGGCCTATACGAACCAGCTTGATAATACGCTGAGTCTTCGCTTGTATGACACACAATTGGCCGAAGATTTCTCTGTAAGCGGTTCTGCCCTTGTAAAAGGGTGTGAAGTAAAACCTTTTGAGGGCGGCACGGAGCTGGTGCTGCATTTCGATGCCCCTCTATGGGGATATGCCGTCTCATACAGCAATAGCACCTCACAGCTGGCTCTAAAGGCAGCCCCTGTGCGCAACACGGACCCATCCAAACCACTTTCCGGTATTACTGTTTTGCTGGACGCAGGCCACGGCGGCACCGACACAGGTGCCATGGGTGCTGGTGGCAAGGAGGCTCCCCATGAAAAAGACATCAATCTGGCTGTCAGCCTTGCTGCAAAGTATCGTCTGGAACAACTTGGCGCTACGGTGGAGATGATTCGTACCGATGATACATTTCTCTCGTTAGAACAGCGCAATGCTAAAATCACCGAACTTCGTCCTGACTTTTTTATTTCTGTGCACCACAATTCTGTGCTGCTGAACCGTGACGCCAATGCTTCATCTGGTACAGAGTGCTACTATTTTTATGATTCCGGCAAACAATTTGCAGAAACATTGGCAATCAACGTCAGCTCTGCCACGAACCGCACTTCACGCGGCGCCCTGTGGGGTTATTATTATGTTACACGAAACACCCTTTGCCCTGCTGTACTGTTAGAGACAGGTTTCATGCCGAACCCTGCTGAATTTGAAGCCATCACTTCTGAAAAGGCCATATGGGCAACAGGGGATGCCATAGCGCGCAGCGTGCTGGCCTGTGTAACATAACAAGCTATCTTCCCTTTTCCAAATATTAAACCCGGCCATGCCTTTCGGCACTGGCCGGGTTTATTTCTTCTGCTACAGAAACTTTTTACTGGTTTTTTAACTAGATATTTTCCATCAGCTCAATCACATCCGACAGGCTGTCTGCCACAGCCCAGGCCGAAGCTTTTACCTGCTGTGCCACCGGCGCAATATCCGGTACAATCACTGTTGGGCACCCTGCAGCTATCCCGGCACGAGCACCGTTTTCCGAATCCTCCAACACCATACAATGTGCCGGGGGTACTGCAACTTTTTGTGCCCCCAGCAAATAAATATCCGGTGCAGGCTTGGAATGTTGTACCATATCGCCACATACCACAGCAGAGAAGAAGGAACGAATCCCCGCGCGTTCCAAAAGGGCCTGTACAAGGCGATGCTCTGTCGATGATACCACCGCTATGCTACGCCCCGTACGTTTCAAGTACTCCAGCAGCGGCACAAGGCCTGGCTTCATTGGCACATCGCCTTCCATCCACTCCCTCACCAGGCGATCCGCCAGTTGCTGACATCGATCAAATACTTCCCCCGGTCCCACATTTTTTTCAAACGCTATACGACAATCGGACATACTTCTACCGCGCAGCGGGGCAATTTGTTTTTCACCCATTGTCACACCGCATGCTTGCCCGGCCTGTTTCCAGGCTTTATCCCATAGGCGCTGTGTATCAAACATCAGCCCGTCCATGTCAAACAGGGCAGCATCAATTTTATGTGCCATTCCACTTCTCTCCTCTCAGATAACACCGGTTTTATTATACACATACCCAGGGCAAATGCAAGCAAGCCACTCCCTATATACCGATTAAAAAACACCTTTCCTGCAACCCTCTGATATTACCAAACCCATAATTCAAGGACAAAAAAAGCCTTATCCATAAGTGGATAAGGCTTTTGCTCGGTTTCATTTCAGCTCCTGAACTTACTCCGGCTGCACCAAATGGCACGCCACAAAGTGATTTGGGCGAATTTCCCGCAGCGCCGGGGTTTCTGCGCGGCAACGGTCGCACGCCTTGGGGCAGCGGCCCGCAAATTTGCAGCCCGGTTTGGGGTTGATGGGGCTCGGCACATCGCCGCTCAGCACCTGTGCACGCTTCTGGGCCTCTTTGTCCGGGTCTGGGATCGGCACACTTGCCAGCAGTGCCTGGCTGTATGGATGCAATGTGTGCGCATAGATATCATCGCTGGGAGCAAGCTCCACCAAGTTGCCCAGATACATGACAGCAATACGATCTGAAATATATTTTACAATATTCAAATCGTGTGCAATAAACATATACGTCAGGCCAAGCCGCTCCTGCAATTCCTTCAGCAGATTGATCACCTGGCTTTGAATGGATACATCCAAAGCAGAAATCGGCTCATCACACACAATAAACTCCGGCTCAATCGCCAAAGCGCGCGCAATTCCGATACGCTGGCGTTGGCCACCTGAGAATTCGTGCGGGAAGCGGTTGGCATGCTCTTTGTTCAGGCCTACAGTATCCAGCAATTCGTACACACGCTGCGTACGCTTTTCCTTGGTATACATGTTGTGGATTTCCATGCCTTCGGCAATGATATCACCCACCGTCATGCGCGGATTCAAAGAAGCGTACGGGTCCTGAAAGATAATCTGCGCTTTTTTGGAGTACTGAAAGCGGTCTTTTGTTTTACGAAGGTTCACTTCCTGCCCTTCATATTCCAGCTTGCCAGAGGTCGGGTGATAAATGCCCATCACCACACGCCCCAATGTGGATTTACCACAACCGCTTTCACCTACTACGCCAAGTGTTTCACCCTTATAGATGTTCAGCGTAATGCCGTCCACTGCCTTTAGAGTTTTTCCGTGGCCCACATTGAAATATTTACATACGTTATCCAGGGAAATGAGCTTGTTCTTTTCCGCCATCTCAGTTTCCCTCCTTCATCTGTGTGGGGCATGCAGGATGCAGACGCCAGCATACCGCCTTATGGCCGGCCGACACCTCATAAGTGGGCGGCACATGCTTTTTGCACACTTTCATGCAGTGTTCGCAGCGCGAAGCAAATTCGCAGCCTTTTGGGGGCATAAACAGGTCAGGCGGCGTACCCGCAATGGAAACCAGCTTTTCGTCACGGGATGTTTCCACCGTAGGCAGGCTCTTCAAAAGTGCCTGTGTATACGGGTGTTTCGGACGATAGAAGATATCCTCTGCCGTTCCTGTTTCTACAATCTTGCCTGCATACATCACAGCCACACGATCCGCCAAGTTGGCTACCACGCCAAGGTCATGTGTAATCAGAATAATAGCCGTGCCGGTTTCCTCGCGCACTTTAGCCATCAGCTGCATGATCTGTGCCTGAATGGTAACGTCCAGCGCGGTGGTCGGCTCATCGGCAATCAGCAACTTCGGCTCACAGCTCATGGCCATGGCGATCATAGCACGCTGGCGCATGCCACCGGAAAACTCATGCGGATACTGCTCGGCACGCTCGGCCGCGTTGGGGATCTGAACCATCTCCAGCAGACGCACCGCTTCTTTTTTCGCTTCTTCTTTCGAAAGCTTGCGGTGCTGGCAAATAGCTTCCGTCAGCTGCTTGCCCACTTTCATAGTGGGGTTCAGGCAGGTCATCGGGTCCTGGAAAATCATGCTCACCAGGCGGCCGCGAATATCCTGCATCTTCTTTTCGCTTGCAGCTACGATATCTTCGCCACACAAATCAATGCTGCCTTCTTTGATACGCGCAGGCGGCATGGGATTCAGCTTCATAATGGTCTGCGCCGTTACGGACTTTCCGCAACCAGACTCACCCACGATGGCAAGCACTTCTCCCTCATTCACATGCAGCGAAACACCGCGCACCGCGTGTACTTCGCCCGCATAAGTATCGAAGGAAACATGCAGGTTTTCAATTTTCAACACATCTGCCATATCGCTTACCTCCTCAGTTTCGGGTCGAACGCATCACGCAGCGCATCGCCCAGGAGGTTAAAGCCCAGCATCGTCAGGCAGATGCAAATCGAGGGCAGGAACAGCTGCATCGGGTAAGAACGGAACACCAAAATCGCATCGTTAGCCAGCGTGCCCCAGGAAGACATCGGGATGGGCACACCCAAGCCGATAAACGAAAGGAATGCCTCCGAGAAGATTACGCTGGGGATGGCCAGCGTTACGTTTACAATTACAACACTCAGCAGGTTGGGCAGCAGATGTTTCGCAATGATGCGGCTGGGTTTTGCACCCATGGCCTGCGCAGCCACCACAAATTCCTGCTCTTTCAGCGCCACGATCTGGCCACGCACAAGACGTGCCATGCCTGTCCAGCCAACTAGAGAATATGCCACAATGATAGCGCTCATGCCGGGATCCAAAATCATCATCAGCAGAATCACTACGATCAGGTACGGAATGCCGTTGATCACTTCCACGATACGCATCATGATATTATCCAGCCATCCGCCAAAATAACCGGATATACCGCCATACGTCAGGCCTACCACACAGTTTACCAACACGGCCACAAATGCGATGGTAAGTGAAACGCGGGCACCTTC
>CAMBHV010000025.1 GCA_945867255.1 uncultured Clostridia bacterium | reverse complement strand
CCCGTTTCCTGAAAGAAAGCAAGCGCTGCCTTCACCGCTGTGTTTCGGCTGTCTGCCGGAACGTGTGAACCAGGCAAGCGAAGCCGCAGGTCCATGCTTTTTCGCACTTCCACCTTTTCATACAGGCTCACCGCCTGCATCAACATATCCAATGTATGATATCCGTTTTCCGCCAAGCCGGTAATACCTAAGGTGAGGTTCAGCTTTGCGGGGGCAAGCACCGTTACAGATTGCATCCCGTTGTTTCCTCCTTGTTCTGACACGTCCGGTGCAGCACTCACCGCCGGAACAGCGCAAATCTGTGCACCTCTATGGCCCTTACAGGGCACATTTCATGGCAACAAAAGCATCGAATACATCTGTTACGAAATATGCTCGCCTTCCCGTTTCGAACCCGGATGGCATCCCCGGGGCATATTTCCGCACATTTTCCACAGCCAACACATAGTGCCCTGTGTACCTTGGGGCGCGGTGCGATCCATTTTTCTGCGCCTGGAACCACCCAGCGAATGGCACGCGGCGCTTTCTGCGCAAATGTGATATCCATCATGCTGGAAGGCAGATGAAACTCCGCACGTGGTGCAGCCGCCTGCACATCTCCATCAATAAGATCTTCTGTTGCACATGCGGGGCAAAGTTTCCGCGCCATGGCCGCCGCCAGATACGGCACACGCTGCGGCAAAACGCCCATAATACGGCACACTACAAGGTCCACCTCATAGGCATTTTGCCCGCCTAAAATAAGGCCTAATGCATATGGCATACCGGAAGCAGGGCCATCTCCCTCCATTGCCGTAACGCCATCTGCCACAATCATATCCGGCCGCACAGTTTCACACAGATCCACCAGCATATCTCCGAACACCTCTGGTTTTGGAAAACGCATGTGGAATTCCGCCTTGGAAAGGCCTGGTACCATACCGAATAGATTTTTCACGGCACATGTCATGCCTGTCATAACATGTGTTTTCACTTTTGGCAAATCAATAATAAAATCCGCCTGTAATGCCGGTTGCATCAGTTCAAATGAGCGTACGCGCCGCCCGTCCGTCTGACGCACACCCGCTTGGCAGTCCAGGTATGCCTCTGCTCCCAGTGTATCGCATACCTCTTGTATGCCTGTGCACGTATAAACAGCGCGCATCCCGCCAGGGCTCCATCTGCCCCCCGGCGAATCGGCCACCGTAATGTGCTGTGGCAACACACCGCGTCTTATACAGGCACGGATACACGCCGCTACCACGGCAGGATGCGTGGTCACGGCGCGCTCAGGCGGATGCTTTGCAAGCAGGTTGGGTTTCAGTAAAACATGGCTGTGCGGGCCAAGCCGCTGTGCATTGGAGCAAAAGGCAAACACAGCTTCTACCGCCTCGTCCACCTTTTTCTGCTCATAATCCGGGCACGCGCGGCACAATACCTTAGCAGATTGTGCGGCTGGGCCGTCAGCCATCATGCGTCAAGCTCCTGTAGAAAGGACGAAATACGCTGCAGTGCCTCCGTAAGGTGTGCCATAGAATACGAATAGCTGATACGCACAAAACCTTCGCCACTTTCCCCAAAGGCATTCCCGGGGATCACGGCTACTTTTTTCTCCATCAGCAGCCTCTTGCAGAATTCTTCACTTGAAAGTTTTGAGCGCGCAATGCTGGGAAACACATAGAAGGCGCCTTCCGGTTCGAAACAGGAAAGTCCCATACCATTCAACCGATTGACAATAAATTTACGGCGCATGTCGTATTCTTCCCTCATGCGCTCTATGTCCTCATCACAGTGGCGCAGCGCCTGTACCGCCGCATATTGGCTGGTAGTGGGGGCACACATAATAGCAGACTGGTGGATCTTCGTCATCACGTCTATAATCGGCTTGGGCCCACAGGCATAACCAAGGCGCCATCCTGTCATGGCATATGCCTTCGAAAACCCGTTCACCACCACCGTGCGCTCTTTCATACCCGGCAGCGAAGCGAAGCTTACATGGCGCGCACCGCCGTAGGTGAGCTCGGCGTAAATCTCATCGGAAAGCACCATGATGTCGGTGCCCCGCAGCACTTCCGCGATTGGCTCCATATCTTCCGCACGCATCACCGCGCCACTTGGGTTGCACGGGAACGGCATCACCAACAATTTAGTCTTCGGGGTGATGGCTTCTTTCAGCTGCTGCGCTGTCAATTTAAAAGCATTTTCCGCTTTCAAAGGCAGATGCACCGGCACACCACCTGTTAAGGTAGTGATGGGCTCGTAGCACACAAAGCACGGTTCCGGGATAATCACCTCATCACCAGGCTGCACCAAAGCGCGCACACACAAATCAATGGCCTCGGAGCCGCCTACCGTCACCAATGTTTCCGGCGCAGTATAGGAAAGGCCAAAACGGCGGTTCAAATAGGTACAAATCTCTTCCCGCAGTTCTTTCAGGCCCGCATTGGAAGTATAGAACGTGCGCCCGCGTTCCAGGCTGCGGATACCTGCATCGCGAATAGTCCAGGGCGTCTTAAAGTCGGGTTCGCCCACACCAAGCGAGATGCAGTCTTTCATTTCCGCTGCAATATCAAAAAATTTGCGAATGCCCGACGGGCGCATCTGCGCCGCACGCGGGCTAATTAGCGCCTCGTAGTTCACAGCCCGAACTCCCGTTCATCCAGCGGCTCCAACCCGAAGAGCACACCTTCCTTTTTATAAGTGCGAAGCACGAAATGCGTAGCTGTGGAAACAACGCCTTCCAGTGGTGACAGGCGCTTCACTACAAACAGCGCAATCTCCTGATAGCTCTTTCCGTTCAGCACAAGCGACAAATCATACCCGCCGCTCATCAGCATCACGCTATCTACCTCTTCAAAATTAGCGATGGTTTCGGCAATCTCGTCAAACCCGCTTTCCCGCCGGGGCGACACACGCAGTTCAATAATAGCCTGAACACGGGAAACACCCGCTTTTTCCCAATCTACCAGGGCATGATAACCGTTAATGATATGGTTCTGTGCATATTCGTCCAGCTTGCGTGCCACAGCCTCGGGCGTATCACCCGTGATACCTGCGATATCTTCCACGCTCATCCGGGCGTTTTCTTCCAGAAGCTTTAAAATCTTCTCCATATCGTCTTTCCTCTTTTCCTTCCCTGCGCGTGGCCCTGTATACCACCGCGCGAATGCTTTTCTCTACATTATATGCCATGCCCGCGGGAAAGTAAATGCCGTTTGGGTGCAGCGGCGTAAAATTTCCCATAGGCAGGCCTACCATTGCCTGCACTTTTCTGGTATACTTTGTTCGTATATTATCGCCGTTGTAACCACGGCAAAAAGCGGAAGGGGTAAGGAAATGGAAGCAGTCATCACTGTGATCGGGCGCGATGCCGTAGGCATCCTTGCAAAGGTATGCACAGGGTGTGCGCAGGTAAACGTCAATGTGGAAGAAGTCACGCAGCGCATTTTGCGCGGTACATTTGCCATGATCATGCTGGTAGATCTGTCCAACGCCAGTGTGGATTTTACTACATTTGCGGAAAAAATGAGCGCTATCGGCACCCAGCTTGGGGTAGACATTCGCTGCACGCGCCAGGAGCTGTATGACGCGATGCACAAGGTGTAAGGAGGCCACCATGCTGGATACGAACGACATTCTCGACACGATACGCATGATCTCCGACGAAAATCTGGACGTTCGAACGGTCACGATGGGCATTTCCCTTTTAGACTGTGCTGACGCGGATGGGCGCCGGGCATGCGAAAAAATTTACAACAAAATCACTTCGCGCGCGAAAGACCTGGTAAAAACGGCCGATCGCATCTCCGCTACCTATGGCATGCCCATCGTGAACAAGCGCGTATCTGTAACACCTATCGCCATGTTGCTGGCCAGCGCGCCGGATGCGGACCCGGTATGGTATGCCCGTGCGCTGGACGCTGCCGCCAAAGCGGTAGGGGTAAACTTTATCGGCGGTTATTCTGCCTTGGTGCACAAAGGGTTCTCCGCGGGAGATGAGCGGTTGATCCGCAGCATTCCCGATGCGCTGGCCCAAACAGATTTTGTATGTTCCAGCATAAATGTGGGTTCCACCAAAAGCGGCATCAATATGGATGCCGTCAAGATGATGGGCCCCATTATCAAGGCGGCCGCTGAAAAGACGAAAGACAACATGTGCCTTGGTGCCGCCAAACTGGTGGTGTTTTGCAACGCTCCGGAAGACAACCCCTTTATGGCCGGCGCTTTCCACGGCCCCGGCGAGCCGGACTGTGTGGTGCATGTAGGTGTTTCCGGCCCGGGCGCTGTGCGTGCCGCACTGGCGAAGCTTCCCAAAGATGCCAGCCTGGATAAGGTGGCCGAACTGATCAAGCGCACCGCTTTCAAAATCACCCGTATGGGCCAGTTGGTGGGTAACCTTGCCAGCGAAGCGTTGGGCGTTCCCTTTGGTATTGTTGACCTTTCGCTTGCGCCCACACCTGCCGTAGGCGATTCCGTGGCTAATATTCTGGAGGAGATTGGCCTGGAAAGCTGCGGGTGCTGCGGCACCACAGCCACACTTGCCATGTTGAACGATGCGGTGAAAAAGGGTGGCGTGATGGCCTCAAACCATGTTGGCGGGCTTTCAGGCGCGTTCATTCCCGTCAGCGAAGATGACGGCATGATCAAAGCGGCGGAACGCGGCAGCCTTTCCATTGAAAAGCTGGAAGCCATGACGGCCGTATGCAGCGTAGGCATCGACATGGTAGTGATCCCCGGTGAGACAAGCGACGCCGTCATTTCCGCGCTGATCGCAGACGAAGCCGCCATCGGCATGGTAAACTCTAAAACCACTGCTGTGCGCGTAATTCCTGCGGTAGGTAAAAAGCCTGGCGATGTGCTGGACTTTGGTGGTCTGCTTGGTTATGCACCCATCATGAAAGTAAGCGAATTTGCGCCAGATGTGTTTGTAAATCGCGGCGGGCGCATTCCTGCTCCCATGCAGGCGCTGAAAAACTGATCCGCTTTTGCAAGGCCTGCCTGGTGCACCGGGCGGGCCTTGACATTTCAGATATCCTGTGGTGTAATAAGTAGCGATATGGCGGCAGGAAGCCGCCGCTTGTTTTGTTTAATAGCGTATAGACACAGATGCCACGAAGGTATCGGCACAGGGCGCGAAGTCCCTGCCTGCCGCTGCTTCGCGGTATCTTTTTTTGTGGAGGAATTGAATTATATGAAACAAAGCAACACTAAAAAATTGGTGTATTCCGCCCTGTTCCTGGCTCTGGCTCTGGTGCTTCCGTTTTTGACCGGGCAAATTCAAACCTTTGGCCAGATGCTGGCCCCCATGCACCTTCCCGTACTTTTATGCGGCTTTTTGTGCGGCCCTGTGTGGGGCCTTGCCGTAGGTGCGGTGGCGCCACTTCTTCGCAGCCTGTTGTTCGGCATGCCTCCCATGTTTCCCACTGCTGTGGCCATGGCTTTTGAACTGGCCGCATATGGCCTGTTTTCCGGTTTATTTTACCGGTTGCTGCGTGGAAAATCAGGCCAAAGCACCGGGGGCAAAAAATGGGGTGCTTTATATGTCTCGCTGATCCTCAGCATGTTGTTGGGCCGCGATATCTGGGGAATTGTCATGTTCGCGCTGATGGCTGCCTCCGGCGGCTCCTTCGGCATGGCAGCCTTTTTTGCCGGTGCTTTTACTTCGGCGTGGCTCGGTATTCTGGTTCAGCTCGTGGCTGTGCCGGCCATTGTATATGCACTGGAACGCGCAGGGCATGCCCATGATCTCTGAACCTCAGGGCGTTATAGAAGCGCCACCCTCTCTGCTTGCACCTCTTATAAATGCTATCCAAGCTGTCCTTCATGAAAAGGGGCACTGTGTTGTTGCATTGGATGGAATGGCAGCGGCCGGAAAAACCACCGCTGCCGCACAGCTGTGCCAACAATTTGCCGGCGCATGTGTACATATGGATGATTTTTTCCTCCCGCCGGAGCTGCGCACACCGCAACGCCTTGCGCAGCCCGGTGGCAATGTGCACTACGAGCGGTTCGCTTTGCAGGTAGCACCATTTCTTTCCAGCGGGCATGAATTTTCCTATGAAGTGTTTGATTGTTCCCGCATGGCGCTCCACGGCACACGCACTGTGCAGGCTGCGCCACTTGTGCTGGTAGAAGGTGCATACAGCCTGCATCCGTTTTTCAGCCACGGGTTGTATGATGTGCGCAGCTATTATGCCATTTCCCCTCAGCTGCAGCGCACACGCATCCTGGCACGCAATGGCAAAGCCGGGCTCAGCAAATTCGAACAAGTATGGGTGCCTATGGAAAACGCCTATGCCCGTACATATCAAATACGGGAAACTTGTGATGTAGTGTTGCAAGCACAGGGCTGATCCCATCTGTTGTCTTCCTTGTTCCATATATGGGCATTTCAGATGGAGGATTCCTTGTGCAAAGGCTGTGCAGCCGTATGGCTTTTCCACACAAGCTGTATTCTGCTTATTTATGATAGGCGGCCGGAATGGAGGCTTGCAGGGTTATTGGATTTCAACGTTGCAAACTGGCTGTTTCATAAACTGCAAAATACTCTGATCCGTTTCATTGTCACGTTTGCAGGCGTGGCGGTCATCTGTGCCATATCCAGCCTGTTTACAGGCATCGAACCGGCCCGAAGTATCCCTATTCAGCAATGCAGAAATCGGAAGGTATATGGCCTTCCGTTCCAGAAGCATGCCACGGCAACTGTGGCATGCTTTCTTTTTTATCTTTGAGCTGCTGCCGTCCATACAAGGGGGCAGGGTTTACATAAAAGGCCTTTTACGCTATAATAAGGTAGTTTATGGGGAAATGAGGGGTTTGTTTGTATACAGGCACGCACGTGACGCATGGGGCACAAGGCACAAAAGCGCTGGCCGCTTCTCTGGCCGCTTCTCTGGCGCCGGGCACTGTAGTGCTGTTCACGGGCGGCATGGGTGCCGGAAAAACCACATTCTGCACAGGGTTGGCACAGGGCCTTGGCTGCACGGATGAGGCTTCCAGCCCAACATTTTCCATTGCAAATGTATATCGGGGGCCGCAACCGCTGGCGCATTTTGATTTATACCGCATCACTTCACCCGAAGACCTGGAAACGGCCGGCCTGTTTGATTATATTGCGCAGGGCGCCATTGTGGCAGTGGAATGGAGTGAACTGGCCGAAGGATGGTTTGACGGCGAGCGCGTTGTCCATGTGGATATCCAGCCCGGCGAGCATGAAGATGAACGCATCATCACCATTGAGGGGGCCGGGTTATGACAATTCTGGGTTTGGACTGTGCCGGCAAAACCGCAGGTGTTGCGATATATCAGGAGGACGCTTTGTTGTATGAGGCGCGCCTGTGTGCCGGGTTTACGCATAGCGAAACCTTGCTGTGCCTGTGTCAGGATGCCTTGCACGCGTGCCGGCTTTCGCCAGATGACATCTCTCTTTTTGCTGTAACCGCAGGGCCAGGCAGTTTTACCGGGCTTCGTATCGGGCTTGCCGTAGTAAAGGGCTTGGCATTTTGCAATGAAACGCCTTGTGCCGGTGTTTCCACACTGGAGGCGCTGGCATTTTGTGCGCCGCCTGCCGGCAGCTGCCTGTGTGCACTGGATGCACGCCGCGGCGAAGTATATCACGCTGCGTTTTCTCTTGGGCCAGATGGCCCTGCCCGCTTATGGGCCGACGGCCATGCCCCTGCACAAAGCATTGTGGCACAGGCCAAACAGCTTCCGGGGCCTTTGTGGCTTGTGGGGGATGGGGCCCATCTGATGCTGCAAGCGCTCGCCGGGCAGCGCACAGACGATGTGTTTATACTGGGCGAAAGCGCACGTTGCTCGGCAGCAGTGGGGGTTTGCCTGGCTGCGCGCCATGCGGTACCGCAAAACGCCGAATCCCTTTCACCTCAATATCTGCGCCTTTCCCAGGCAGAACGGGAACGCAAGGAGAAACTGGCAAAGTTGAATAACACCGAACCTGATAAAACCGAAAGGAAGCTTGTATAATGGATAAACCTATCGCTTTGGGCGCCGATCACGGCGGATTTGAGTTAAAGGAAGCCGTTAAGCTCTATTTGGAAGAGCGCGGCATCGCCTGCCATGACTACGGCTGTTATAATACAGAATCTGTAGATTATCCCGACATGGCGCTGGCGCCATGCGATGCCGTGGTAAAGGGAGAATGCAGGTTTGCCCTTCTGTTTTGCGGAACCGGTGTTGGTATCAGCATTGCCGCCAACAAAATAAATGGTATTCGCGCATGCTGCTGTTCTGATGTGTTCAGCGCCAAGTATACACGTATGCATAATGATGCGAACGCTTTGTGCATGGGCGGGCGCGTAGTGGGGTCTGGCCTGGCGATAGAACTGGTAGATGCGTTTCTTTCTGCTTCGTTTGAGGGTGGGCGGCATAGCCGGCGTGTAGAAAAGCTTGCCGCCATTGAAGCACGCGAGCGCACAACACGCTGAATTTCATCTGCAGCCCGGCCGTCGGGCATATGCAATATCACACGAAAAAGCCTAGTGGCGCCGCATTTGATTCGTTTGGCAATTCTTTCAAAGGAGAGATACGATAATGAGTAAAGCAATGATTCTCGACCATCCCCTTGTGCAGCACAAGGTAAGCCTTTTGCGTGACAAAAATACAGGCACCAAGGAATTCAAGGCGCTTGTCAGTGAGCTTGCCATGCTTCTGTGCTATGAAGCTACACGAGACCTGCCCACCAAAGAGACCGAAATTGAAACACCAATTGCAGTAGCAAAAGCACACGTTCTTTCCGGCCGCAAGCTGGCGCTTGTACCGATCCTCCGTGCCGGCCTTGGCATGGTGGATGGCATGCTGGCACTGATCCCGGCCGCAAAAGTGGGCCATATCGGCCTGTATCGCAATGAAGAAACGCTGGAGCCTGTAGAGTACTACTGCAAACTGCCAAAAGATATTGCCGAACGCGAAGTGATCGTGCTGGACCCCATGCTGGCTACAGGTGGCAGCGCCATCGATGCCATCACACAAATTAAAAAACGTGGCGCCAAAAATATTAAATTCATCGGTATCATTGGCGCGCCCGAAGGCCTGCAGCATCTGAAAGAAACCCATCCGGATGTAGATATTTATCTGGCTGCGTTGGATGAAAAGCTGAACGAGAACGGATACATCGTTCCGGGCCTTGGTGATGCCGGCGACCGCATTTTCGGCACAAAATAAAGTGCCTTGCAAAACCTTGATTCTTTTTAGGAGCGATAGCATGGCAAAACAGGAACTCAGGCGGAAAATACTGGCCACCATCGCCACGGTAGGCGGGCTTTGCTGCGCGCTGGCAGTGTGTGTGTGGTTACTTTTAACAAGCAGCATGTTTTCCACCAGTATCCAGATTTTGATGCTGGTGTGTACCGGTGGGCTTGCAGCTGCCACCCTCGGGTTATGCATTGCCAAGATTTCCGAGATCCGCACACTGCAAAAACTTGTAAAGGCCGAAGCCTTGGGCCTTGCCCATGTGCAGAAAACCGAAGAAGACGATGGACATTTAAAACCCCTTCAAACTCTGGACACCACCCGTGTGTCCGCAAAACAACCGGAACCAGCAGTGCCCGCTCAGGCGCCCGCGCCTGCAACTGCACCGGCACCGGCCGCTGCACCTGCTACATCGCCTGTTGTGCCTGTTCGTCCGGTATCGGAACAGCCTTCTGTCGTCCAGCCGGATACGCAACAGGCTCGTGATGCACAGGAAGCACAAGCGCGGCATTGGAAACCAATCGATTTTTCTGCAGCGAACTCTCGCCTGCATACAGAAGAACCCGTTCGCCAGCATACATTCACAGAAGCCCAACAGGCACAAAATGCTGCTCAAGCGCTTGCAGAAAAACAACAGCTTGCCGAGGCGCAGTATCAGGAAGAACTGGCACGCCGTCAGGCAGAAGCCGCAAAGGCCGCCGAAGCGCAGCGCCAGGCAGAACTGGCGCGCCGTCAGGCGGAGGCTGCAAAGGCCGCCGAAGCACAGCGCCAGACAGAACTGGCGCGCCGTCAGGCAGAAGCCGCAAAGGCCGCCGAAGCACAGCGCCAGGCAGAACTGGCACGCCGTCAGGCGGAGGCTGCAAAGGCCGCCGAAGCGCAGCATCAAAATCAGCAGTGGCAGGCAGCCGTGCCGCCTGCACAGCGCGCGGCGGACCCGCACCGTGCCGAACAGATCCGCCTTGCCCAGGCTGCGCGCACGGGACAAATTCCACGCATTACAGATGCCATGATAGAAGAACAGCGGCTTGCCGCTGCTGCCCGCATGGCCGAAACACAGCGCATGGCAAAACAGGGTGTCTCTGTGCAACAGCCTGTTTTGCATACCGCACCAGCTTCTCAGCCGGTGCAAACCGCTGCCTCTGTACAGTCGCAACCGGTTACACAGCCAAGTGCCAAAGAGCAATGGGTGCATTCCTAGA
>CAMBHV010000024.1 GCA_945867255.1 uncultured Clostridia bacterium | reverse complement strand
CCGGCTGCCCGTATATAGCTGTGCACAGGGCGGCTGCGTTTCCGGCACTACCAAGGGGCGCTGGCCACTTTGTTCCAGATAATACCAGAACACTCCCCGGCGAAGCGCCATTCCCATATGGGGAAATTCCTGCATCGTCTCATCCAGCGCACTCTGAAGCAGTTCCGGGCGCACCGGTTGAGCCAATTCGCAGGAAAGGCGAAATACGCCGGTATCCCCGCCATGCGAAGTAGGGGGGAAAATCTTGGCCGCATTGTCCAGCCTGCTCCAACTTCGTATCTTTTCCTGGATTCTGTTCGCCATTATGCTCGCCTCACATTGTCCCGCACCAAACTGGGCTTTCTGCGCATTATTGTATCACAACGCCTGGTAATTTTCCATGCCTCCCATTTCTTCGGCTCATTTCGCAAGCAGTCACACACCGCGCTCGTCATCCTTGTTTCTTCCAACTGCACAGCGGCGGCAAAATCTCCCTGTGAAACAGCTCCTGAATAAAACAAAAGTCCCCTAACCGGCCAGCGGTATAAATGGCCAAATGGAGCATATGCGCATGAACCCTTAAGACAGACCCGCTTTCTTCCACGCTATAGTTCTGTGAATGCCTTGTATATGAAGTGTTTCCTTTCGATTACGGGCCACACATCTTTCTGAAATGACAATTTCCAGCAACTGCAAATTTGCTTGCCTTTAAACCATTCCTCATTTTCCTTGCAGTTGCATACGCTTTAGGGCCTATTTCTTCTGTCTGCCACACGCATCGCACTTTCCTTGCCATGGCATCCGGCTCTTCCGTGATATAGTTTTCTTTCAGCAGACAGCGGGGAATAGATAAAAGGCCCAAAGCGAATTACTTTGGGCCTTTTATCTTTTATACTTAATCGAAAAACAGGAAGAGGCAATGCACATACCGTAACAGTCTGCCTGATTTTCCTTTCGCTTAGCAGAATGTCGCCTACTGTATTAAATCCCTTTATCTTCTGAAATCATGAAGTGCAGAACACACTCTATCGATTGCAGCTTCCATCATGGCCCGTGACCCGCAGGACCCAAGCACAAAGCGAAGATACCCATTTCCGGAAGGGCCATATGGCTTTCCATCATTGCATGCCACTAAAGCATGTTCCACCAAATACTGCATAATTTCGGTCGAGTCTCCCAATTCAGACACATTTACCCAACACAAAAATGTACTTTCCGGCATAAGCATTTGAACGCCTGGAACTTCATTTAGCTTCTGATATGCGTATTTCCGACGCGCATCATATTCTTGGATATAGCCATCCATGAAGGAGAGATCTTCCATTGCGGCAATAGCTGCTTCCTGTTGAAGCGTCCCAGTGGCCCCCAACACATTCACGGCGCCGCCAAATAGCACATCCATGATATGATCATCCGCTACAATATAACCCACTCGGAATCCTGAAAGCCCCATGCCCTTTGAAATAGAGCATACCGTAAGCGTTCGCTCCCACATTCCGGGCAGAGTAGCAATGGAAACCATTTCTCGTCCGTCAAATATGCTGTCCTCAAAGGCCTGATCACACACACAGACCAAGTCGTGTTCTATGATGAGTTTCGATAACTCCGTCAACTCCTGCCTTGTAAATACCGTGGTCGTTGGGTTGTTCGGATTTGTTAGCAATACCATTTTCGTGCGCGGCGTGATGGCCTGTGCGAAGGCATTTAAATCAAAATGAAACCCGTTTTCCCGGCAAAGAGGCACCGACACCGTTTTCCCTCCCAGAAGCACCGGATTCAAAAAGTTGGAAGGATAACTGGGGTCTGGCACAATTACCTCATCGCCTGGTTCAATAAATGGCATCATGGCGTACAGCAACCCAGAGTCAGAACCCGGTGTGATGATGATGTTACGTTGGGCATCCAACTCCATATGGGTGCGGTCTTTCCATTGTTTAGCAAAGCACTCTTTTAATTTGGCATTCCCAATCGGCATGGTGTAATGAGACATGCATCCGCTTTCGAGCAACTCCATTGCTTTCCTCAGTACATGTGGTGGAGTGGATGGATCTGGGAAGAATGGGTCCGCCCAACTCATCATAGTGACGCCGCGTTCCTGCATTTGGGAAAAACTGCTGCCTACATCCGCCTTGGTTACAGAAGAAAACAACCCGCCCTGCAGGCCTGCGAAACCTTTTCGCATTTTATTTCTAATATCCACCTTTTATCCCTCCAGGCCAAAGACGCGTATCGCATTATTGCAAAGAATATCTTGCTTCACAGTGTCTGATAAATTTTCGCAAATCACTTCATTCAAGATACTTTTTTGAATATATAACGGGCACTGGGAACCGAACAGAAACATGTCTTTCTCATACACTTTTAAAAGTTTTTCCATGGGGAAAGAAATAAACTTAAACCCGGCCATGTCTACAAAAACATTATTTCTGGAAACAATATTGGGATGCAGCCCCATTACTTCCCCAAAGCTAATATTGGATAGCACAATCGTATTGTCCCGATAAGTTCCTAAAAACACACCCAGTTTATCCAGCGGAATCGGTTTCTGGTAAAGCATATATGCGACTCTTTCATCTTCTACACGCATAGCCAGAATGATGGGCAAATCATATTTGCCCGCCACCTCGCATATCCTTGCAGCTTCTAATCCCTGTAAACTATATCCGTGATAACCTGGGAAAATTTTCAACGCTTTTATACCAAATTGTTCTTTTGCAACTCTGATATCATCTTCCCATCCTGACGAAAAAGGATTTACGCTGAACACATGGTAAACACCGGGCCTGCCGCAAATAGCCTTGTGAAGGTCCTCTTCCGCTTCAAAGGGGTCTTCATAGAAAATGGAATGAACGCTGGACACCAACATTCCATCGATACCATTTTTTGCACAACGCATTTGAATGTTCGAAAAATCTTCTTCGCCACATTTGCGGAAAGGCCACTGCCCGTAAAACACATTTGTGTCGATGCGATTCACTGACCATCACCCACTTTCCACGATTTATCGAAAATGCGAAGTGAATTTTTATACCAGATTTTTTCTTTGGTAGTCGGGTCCAGATCCGCTTCTTCCACTTTCCCCGCACATATGGCATGGGGCACATAAGGAAAATCGCTGCCAAAGACTACTCTGTCCGGGCCAAGATGTTTTACCGCATACTCCAGCGTACCACTGCGCAACAAGGAACCGGAAATATCAATGGCCACATTAGGATATGGCTTGACACGTTTGACCGCCAGATATGCATTTCCACCTGTATGTGCCATGATGATTTTTGCCTCAGGGTATCGGGCCGCCAGGTTTGCAATATGAATACTGTTAGATTCTTGCGGATACATGGGGGAGCCGGGTGCTTTATGCGAGGCATGGATCAAAACCGGCACATTGGCTAAAATCGCCTGTTCCACAATCGGATCAATTCTCCTATCATCCATTGGTGCCTCACATAGCAGCTTTAACCCAACTACGTTATGATCGTAGATTCCACGTTTAGCAACATCTACGGCATTCTTATTTAAGAAATTCACCCGGCAATAGCTTCGTATACAATCGGGATGTTCCTTTTCAAATTGATACTGCGCACTATTCCACTCATCTATTTCACTTTCATTTGGCACCTGATTATTCAATTCGATAGCAGACAGATAAACACAGTGAATGTGATATCTTTCTATGGTTTCGAGCACTTCCCGTTTATCATTCTCCAAATTCGAGCAAAAAATATGACCATGCATGTCTATGATCATGGGATATTCCCTCCTATCACACGATGCCGATGGTGCCCAAAATGATTCCAACGATGGAGACAAGAAGCGGGAACAGCACTGTAGTCACTCCCAGGTATTTATAACCCTCCTTATGGGTTACCCCACAATAATTCAGAACCAGCACAATTGCGCTATTATGCGGCAAAGAATCAAAACTAAGCGATGATGTAGTCATCAAGCGCGAAATCACTTCCGGATTCCCACCCATTGCGACCACTTTTTCCCCAATCACGGTTGCAGCAATTCGCATGCTTCCATAGGCAGAACCAGAAATTGCAGCAATTACCGCTACCGTAATGACGGTATACAAATACGGGTTACCAAAGCTGACTTTGGAAAGCGCGTCAGATACAAGGGCATATCCGGGAACTGCAGTGACCACCGCACCAAAGCCAGACAAAGCTGCCGTTGTAATAATGACCTGAGAGTTTTTAGCGGCTTCGTCCAGCAGTTGATTCAGGCTCTGTTTCAATACTTTAAAAAACATGATAGCAACAATTACGCAACCGCAAAACAAAGAAGCATACGCAGGAAACGCAAAAACATTCAAAGAAATCAGAACAAAAGCTAACGGAATCAGTACCAGCAACGGATTTGGCAACCCTTCTGCATTCAAGTCAATATCTAGATATTTTTCATCGCCAGGGTTTGCCGTAAAATGTTCCCCTTTCGCCTTGCTTCGTTTCGCCTCATAGTTCAAATATAACACATCCAACACGGCCATTAAGATAAAACCAACAAAGCCGATGATTGGAGCCGCCATTACCGAAACGCCAAATGCATCGCTTGGGATCGTATTGTTCAGCGTAGGAAGGCCAGGAATCATACAAGCAGCCACGGTAGGACCCAGAATGCAGGCCGGGATAAGTTTACGTGGTAAATCAGCAATATTAAACAAAGCCACCGCAATAGGGAAGATAGTAAAGATAATCACAAATGTATTTACGCCGGCTGCCGCCAAAACCACATTGCACAAAATCATGGCAAGGACAATATTTTTTGTTCCAAGCTTTTTAAACAGGCTAACTGCTATCGATTTGCTAAGCCCTGAAAGTTCCAGGAATTTACTGAACAAAGCACCTGTTAAAAAAATTGGGAACTGAGAGATCACAAAGCTGCCCATCCCGTTCATATATGTTGTGCCATAGCCATCTACCAGGGACATTCCGCCTGTCAGGGCAACAATCAGTGCACAGATAGGCGTCAATATAACTAAGTTGATGGATTTGACACAGCCATAAACCATCACAAAAATGGCAACAAGAATACCAATCAAACTGATAGTTTCCATAACAGTACCTCTTTTCCTCAATGATCTCAAGAAAGCAAACAGGTTTGCTTACTTTTGTATTACCTGTGCAATTACTTCCACTTCACACAGCACATTCTTTGGCAACTGTAAAACCGCTACGCAAGAGCGTGCTGGTGCGCTTGTAAAATACGAAGCATAAATTTCATTGAATACATTAAAATCTGACATGTCGCTAAGGAAACAGGTCGTTTTAATCACATGTTCAAAATCACTGCCTGCTGCAGTAAGAGCCGCATGGATATTTTTCATAACCTGTTCAGCCTGCAATTGGATGGAATCCCCTACACAAAGCCCGGTTGCCGGATCCAGCGGAATCTGGCCGGAAAGGAAAACAAATTCTCCAACTACTTTACCCTGTGAATACGGGCCAATGGCAGGTGGCGCATCCGGAGTGAAAACTGTTTGAATCATCTTAATAAAAACCTCCTTTTATACATGTCACTTCAAAACCGATGTATAACTTACAATTTCATCCTATCACGTTAAAATAGTTTAGTAAATAAAAAAATGTATATTATTTGATTTTTATAGGATTTACCAAAAAAGCCCATTTTGTTTTGGCGGAACAGCCGATTACAGTTGAGCATACAATTTGACACGTTATCTCCAAATGAGTAATATGGATTACATAGTGAATACTACTTTGTATACAATAGAAAGGAATCTATTTATGAATCAAAAACCGGCATCCCCATACAACATGCCGTTAAAACTAACCCAAACCGATAAAGCCATTTTGGAAACATATAAAAATTTATGTGAGGGGTTATCCGAATATCTTGGAAAGGGATACGAAATTGTTCTTCACAGTTTGGAGAATTTGGATAGTTCGATTATTAAAATCATCAACGGTGATTATACAGGCCGGCGGGAAGGTGCTCCCATTACAGATTTGGCGCTAACTATGTTGGAAAAAATGGAAAGCGGGAATTCAAGTGGGCACATCTCCTACTTTACGCGCAACAAGAATGGTGCGCTGATGCGTTCCTGTACCATAGAAATCACCGGTGAAAAGGGAAATACGATTGGGCTCTTATGTATTAACCTGTATCTGGACATGCCTTTTTCTCAACTGATGGAAAACTTCTTCCCTTCCGGGGCCCAGGAGCCCTGTAAAAATAACATCGAAAATTTTGTGGACACCCCAACCGAATTGGTTGGCGATGCAGTATGTCGCGTTCGTGAAGAGGTATTTCGAGATACCAATATTCTAGCGAGAAACCGAAACCGGGAAATCATTTTTCGCTTATCTGAACGTGGGGTCTTTCGGATGAAAGACAGCGTTACCCAGTGTGCCAATATTTTAGGAATCAGCAAAAACACTGTTTATATGCATTTGAGAAAAAAAGATTTATAAGAATCTCTCTATTTGCTTTCAGACTAAATTTTCACCCGCGTTATGGTGCATATCTTTTCCAGCAGTTCTGCTTTTTTATTGCTATTGCTGAGATTGGGGTTTTGAAAATAAAAAGCGTACAAAAACAATTTAAAAAAAGCCGCAGGAAATCCTGCGGCTTTTCCGTGTTTTTGGAATATAAAAAAGTTGGCAGACCCCATTCGAGATCTGTCAATTTATCATGGCGTGTCTTAACAAAAAAGCATTTGAAGTAACTATATCCTTTATAGCCCGGCTATAGTAAGTTGTGACCACAATCCCGAAAAAGCAGCAGGACCGGGGGGCAACCGTCAAGACTGAAACGAGCGGGTTTACACCCAGCCTTGACTGCCGCCCTCCGCCCCGCTGAATGGTTCGACAAGGGGCCAATCGCTCAAAGTGCTTGGCCGCACTCATAGAGAAGCATTTCGCATTGATCATTGACAGCGGGTTCTTTCCGATAACCGGAATAGACGGATATGTTCTTAAAGCCGCATGCACGCAGATGTTCGTCCATCTCCCCGTATTGGTACAGGTGGGTCTGAAAATCCATGGTTTCACTTTGCAGCAATTCTGCTCCGTGGTAGAGTTCATAAATGGACGGGGAAAACTGTGTCTGACTTTTTTCGTCGTAGTGGTTTTTCCCTTTCAGGATCAAGTCGTATCCCTCTTTTGTCTTCACCGAGACATTTATTTTGTAGTCACCGTCCTCTACACATCGGTCAAAGACGGTATCAACTGCAAACACAAATTTCCCGCCGGGAGCCAGCAATTCTTTCATCTTCTTCAAAATCCCTTGGCACATCCTCATGTCTGTAAACAGTGAGATGGATCCGGAGGGAATAAAAATATAATCAAACTGTTCCTGTACGGCATAGTTGATGATGTCCGCCTGTATCACTTTTGCGTCCGGCGCTTTCTGCTTTAATTTCGCCAGCATTTCTCCTGACAAATCCATCCCGCTGATGTCAAAGCCACGCTTTAAAAACGGAATCAAAAACCGTCCGCTTCCGCACAGGGGTTCCAGGATTTTCTTTCCCTTTTCCGCATAGGAAAGATAAAAGTCCAATTCGTCCTGTGGCGCTTGTTCATGTAATATTTCGTACATTTCAGTACACAAACTGCCATAATAGTTTTGTTTTAATTCACTCATTCTATTCCTCCGGAATGGCTTATAGGAACAGTGCCTCTATATTCTGCACAGATATAAGGTTTTCCTCATTCACACTTGCAAATTCGGATTTAGCACTCTTGTATTTATTATTGTACCACAATTCTGATAGCGTGGAGGCAGGCTGTTTTTTAGGCTGATTTTCCACCTTTCAGATGTACGGGACGGGCGATCATTTAGGTGTAGGCTTGCCCATGGACGATAGCACATGCCAAAAGCATCATGAACTCTAAAATCTGCATCCGCCATAAACGACTTGTTTGCGGGCTTTTTCGGCCTTATATCTTTTTTGTTAAGGCAACATGGCATGTCTTAGCAAAAAAGATATTTGGGGAAAGCTAACACATATTAATTTAATGAACTCCTGTTTATTATTATTTGACGACGTTTATCCCCTTTGCTATTATTGGCTTATGATAGCCTTATAGAGTTGCCACCCCCCTCTGGAAAGGAACGCCTATGGACAAAGAAGCTTTATTACTTCGTCTGAAAGAAACCCGGAATTTGGACTGGCTACTCACAGAAGCAGAAAACGAACCTCAGCTGCTGAATATGCTTTTTGAGATTATACAGAGCGATCATTCCGCATTACGGTACAGTTGTAGCAAAACCCTCCGCATTTTGAGCGAGCAACAACCAGATAAGATTTATCCGTATTTTAGCGATGCAGTAAACTGGCTGCAGAACCCCAACAGCTTCATCAAATGGGATGGCATCCTGATTCTGGCGAACCTTGCAGCAGTGGACACACAGCACAGGTTCGCCTCTATCTATGAAGAGTATTTCGGGTTGATTCGCGATTCAAAAATGGTCACAGCGGCAAATGTGGCAGGGAATGCATGGAAAATTGTGCAGGCTATGCCTGAATGGGAAGCTGATATCACACAAAGACTTCTGGAAGTTCCACAGATCGTATATCTGCACCACGGAGAGCCCTCCCCCGAATGCAGCAGAGTCATGTGCGGCCATGTTCTGGATTGCTTTGACCGCTATTTTGATTTGTCACAAAATCAGCAGGCAATGCTCTGTTTTGCACACACCCAACTGAGCAGTTCACGAAAATCAGTCGCTCAAAAAGCGGCTCTCTTTCTGAAAAGGCATGGAGCATGAGCAAGCGTAAATTTCCATTTCAAACGTTCGAAATAAAGGAATTGACAGCATAAGAATTACAAAAAAAGCGATGAATCTTTCGATTCATCGCTTTTTGGTGGTTGCGGGGGCAGGATTTGAACCTACGACCTTCGGGTTATGAGCCCGACGAGCTACCGGACTGCTCCACCCCGCGATATCTGCACCTGATAGGGTGCTAAATTATAATAGCACAAAGCACGCCCCGTGTCAACCTGTTTTCCTGTAATTCCTAATCGGAAGCCATAATCCCATCACTTTACAATACGAAGATCCTTCCGTCAGGCAGTTAACCCAAAGCATCCGTTTCCAAGGTCGTTCCGGCAGTTGCTACTATACTTTGAACAGCCTGTGTTTCGCAGGTGGCTGTACCCCATGCAACGCTTCGCTTTTCTAAATCTCACATACAGAATATAATGTACCCCCTTTGATACAGCATATGCCCGGCATTAGGGCAATCGACACTTATCGGGAAGCAGTGCTATCTGCAAATGCTGTGTGTTCCGAAGCGCGGCTTACTGGGTTACACTCTCCCCCTTGAGGCTTTTCCTCCGAATAATCCATTATGGCACAATTGCCAGCCGGTGCAGGATATTCCCGCACTGTGCAGCCCACACGTCTGCCATCCGCATCATCTTTGATATCTACCTCCATGGCACCTGTCCGGCATATTTTTGTGCAGTGCGCAACTGTAAAGCGCTTTTCTTAAGACGGGTCCCAATATACTTGGCACCGAAATTTTTTACGTGTGAAGTGCCTGCCGCGTATTGGCAGCACAACGTAGAATATTCCAGCCCGTCCAAAACCCATCGTTCATCGTATGCTGTATACCATCTCCAGCCTCTGCCTGCACTTGAACAGTGAAAGCAAGGCACAATCAAAGAATAAATACCCGTATCATAGCACCAATACTTTTTGTTTTCTGTGCGGCATGTTTTTCTTTCCTTCCATGTTGTAACATCCGTTATAAGGGCATTTCCCTTCAGCCACTTTTATTCCAACATGCCGCTGTGCGAAAAGTGCAAAAACAACGTGTGATACAAAACAAGAAAACGTTATGCCGCAACCTGGTTATTACACAACTCGGGTTCTATATATGTCTAGAAAAGGCAACCGAGTCACGGCGCCGTAAACAAAAATGCGCCGCGCACCCTAAAGGGCACACGGCGCAGCATTTCTGCAAATAAGCAGGCTTTTCTTATTTCTGCTGTTTGGCAGCAAGGTCTGCCAGGGCATCCTTTCTGGAAAGGTTCAGGCGGCCCTGCTGGTCGATCTCCGTCACTTTCACCAACAGCTCGTCGCCCACAGCAACCACATCTTCCACCTTTTCCACGCGTTTTGTGTCCAGCTTCGAGATGTGCACAAGGCCTTCCTTGCCCGGGGCAATCTCTACGAAGGCACCGAACGTCATCAGGCGCGTGACACGGCCCTTGTAGATGGCACCAATCTCGGGGTCTTCCACAATGGTCTTGATGGTGCGCAATGCACGCTCGCCGTCTTCCAGGTTGATGGCACTGATGAATACGCTGCCATCTTCCTCCACGTCAATCTTGCAGTTGCAGTTGGCGCAAATCTCCTGGATCACCTTACCGCCCTTGCCGATAACGTCTTTGATCTTGTCTACATCAATCTTGATGGTAAGCATTTTCGGCGCATACTTCGAAAGTTCTGCACGCGGCTCGGCGATGACGGGTTTCATGATCTCATCCAGAATATACAGCCGGCCTTTGCGGCATTTCTCGAAGGCCTCTTCGATGATGTCATATGTCAGGCCGTCCACCTTGATATCCATCTGAATGGCGGTGATGCCGTTGCGGGTGCCGCCCACCTTGAAGTCCATATCGCCATGGAAATCTTCCACGCCCTGGATATCCAGCATGGTCATCCAGCGCTCACCCTCCGTGATGAGGCCGCAGGA
>CAMBHV010000023.1 GCA_945867255.1 uncultured Clostridia bacterium | reverse complement strand
CCAGATACTCTACCACACACGTCATGTCTGCGCCGGACGCCAGCTTTTTAGCTGCTTCACACACGAACCAGCCGTATGCCATGGAATAGGTGCGGCTGTCCACAATGGTGATGTGCATGGGGCACTCGGGGTGCTCCTCCAGAAAATTACGGCGTGCCATCACGGCAGCGTTATATGTGTTTGAACCGCCGGAGTTAATGGAAATATACAGAACATCCTGCACACCGGCGGCAAGATATTTCGCAAACTGATCTTCAAAGCGCATCATGGTGATTTGCGATGTTTTTGGAATATCTGTGCATTTTGTCAGCATGTCGTAATATTGTTCGTTGGTGAAATCTACGCGCTCCACATAGCTTTTACCATCCACTGTAATGGAGAACGAAAGAATATCAATATGATATTTTTTTTGCATGTCTGCGGGAATATCGCAAGCGGAATCCGTCAGAACGGCGAACTTTCTCAAAGCATCTTCCCCCAATCGTAATTTCTGAGTTGGCCTTCACACAGAAGGTTCGGAAAATCATGCTGGCGCAGCGCCTCATATACACCGATAGCCACCGAATTGGAAAGGTTTAAACTTCGGGCTGCCTGCCGCATAGGAAGGCGGACACAGCTGCTTTCGTTGGCGTATAAAAGTGCTTCCGGCAGGCCGGCGTCCTCCCGGCCGAATACAAGATACGCGCCATCCGGGTATGCAACGTCGCAGTACCGATGCAGTGCTTTTGTGGAAAAATAGAAAAACGGGCCGGCATTGCGGGCAAAGAAATCTTCCAGATTATCGTAGATGGAAATATCCAGCAGATGCCAGTAGTCCAGCCCGGCGCGCTTCAGCTTTTTATCATCCAGAACAAACCCCATAGGCCCTACCAGATGCAGGCGGGCACCGGTTGCAGCGCAGGTGCGCGCGATATTGCCGGTGTTCTGCGGGATCTGCGGTTCCACCAGCACAACATTCAACTGTTTCAACATACACGCTTCTTTCCTTGGCAAACAACATCAGTGCACAGGGCAGACGGATGCACGTTTCCCCCGTACACTGATACTACGCATATAGTATACCATGCCCCACGCAGAATGGGAACGGGGAGGCAGGAAAAATTTGTGAGGTAAATATCTCTTCGGTACGGGGCATAGTAAGCATGTACAAAGCCGGAAAGAAGGGGCGTGCGATGAACCGCAATGCAAAAAACATGGCAAAAAGGCGCGTCCGTGGGCACTATGGGCGCATATGCGGCCCCAAAAGGCCCAAAAGAATGGAAAAAGCCGCCCACACGGCGGGAAAGGCACGAAACAGCATGGATAAGATGCTGCAAAGTTTCTAAACACACAGAAAGCCCCGGCTCGGAGCGTGCCTTTGTGCCAGCGCGCCCGGCTGGGGCTTTTTTGTATCTTGCGGTTTGGATGTGAATGTTATACCACGCGCACACGCACCACATCCGGCAGTTCGGCAATGCGGCGGGCCATTTGCTCATCCGCCGGGGCGGAGAGATCCAGCATGGTGTAGGCCCATTCGCCTTTGGACTTGTTTGCCATATTTTCGATATTCAGCTTGGCCGCTGTGGCAGCCTGTGTAATGCCAGCCAGTATGCCGGGCACATTGCGATGGATCACGCACGCACGTGCAACACCGGTGCGCGGCATGGAGACAGCAGGGAAGTTTACACTGTTTGTGATGTTGCCGTCCATCAGGTAATCACGCAGCTGGCGTGCAGCCATCACGGCGCAATTTTCTTCGCTTTCCGGAGTGGAAGCGCCCAGATGAGGCACGCACACACAGCCGGGAAGTGCCAGCGTTTCCGGTGTGGGAAAATCTGTGACATAGCGTGCGCACCGCCCGCTTTCCAGTGCGCGCGAAAGCGCAGGCACGCTTACAAGTTCGCCGCGGGCGAAGTTCAACACACGCACGCCCTGGCGCATCTGGGCAAATGCCGCATCGCCCAGCATGCCGGTGGTGTCTTTCGTTGCGGGCAAATGCAGGGTGATATAATCGCTTTGGCTGTAAAGCTGCGAAAGTGACGTGCAATGATGAACATGGCGCGAAAGGCTCCATGCGGCATCAATGGAAAGATATGGGTCATACCCCAGCACATGCATGCCAAGGTGTACGGCCAGGTTTGCCACGCGTACGCCGATGGCCCCAAGGCCCACTACGCCCAGTGTCTTTCCCATCAATTCCGGCCCGGCAAACTGGCTTTTCCCTTTTTCCACCTGTTTAGCCGCATCGGCTTGCCCACAGAGTGTTTTGGCCCAGGCAATGCCACCGGCCACGTCACGGCTGGCCATCACAAGGCCCGCAAGCACAAGTTCTTTCACTGCGTTTGCATTCGCACCCGGAGTGTTAAACACAACGATACCTTTTTCGCTGCATGCGGCCACGGGGATATTGTTTACGCCTGCGCCCGCGCGCGCCACGGCCAGCAGCTCAGCGGGCAGCTCCATATCATGCATGGCAGCGCTGCGCACCAGAATGCCGTGCACGGTGCCTTCACTTTCGTTTACGGCAAAATCCTGGGCGGGCAGTTCGGCAATGCCCTTCTGGGCAATATTATTCAAAGTTTTGATCTGATACATGCTGCAAATTCCCCCTTTATGCGTGCTGCGCTTCAAACGCCTTCATAAATTCCACCAGGGCCTGCACGCCCTCTTTGGACATGGCGTTATAGATGGAAGCGCGCATGCCACCCACACTGCGGTGGCCTTTCAGGTTTACAAGGCCGTTTTTCGCAGCCTCTGCGCAGAAGGCTTTATCCAGCTCCGGTGTGGGGGAGGTGAAGGTGACATTCATCATGCTGCGGAATTCCTTTTGGGCCGGGCTGTGGAAAAAGTGCGAACCATCCAGATAATCATACAGCAAAGCCGCTTTCTCTTCGTTGCGGCGCTGCATGGCGGCAAGCCCTCCCACATCGTTCTCCAGCCAGTTCAGCACAAGGCCCGTCATATAGATGCAAAAGCATGGCGGCGTGTTGTACATGCTGTTTGCGCCGATGATGGTGGCATAGTCCAGCATGGCGGGCGTGTCCGGCCGTGCATGGCCCAAAAGGTCTTCCCGCACGATCACCACCGCCATGCCGGCGGGCGCCACGTTTTTCTGCACGCCGAAATAGATCAGCCCGTACTTCGAAACATCTACCGGCTCACTTAAAATGCAGCTGGACATATCCGCCACAAGGGGCACATCCCCGGTGTTTGGCAGCTTTGCGTAGCGTGTGCCGTAAATGGTGTTGTTCTGGCAAATATGTACATAGCTGGCGCCCGGGGTGAATGTCAGTGCGTCCACATCCGGGATGCAGGTGAAGTTTTGCTCTTTGGTAGAGGCGATGATATTCACCTTTCCGTATTTTGCCGCCTCTTTGGCCGCCTTGCCGGAAAACTGGCCCGTGACGATATAATCGGCCTGGCCGGTGCCCATCAGGTTCAGCGGAACGGCCGCGAACTGGGCGGAGGCGCCGCCCTGGAAAAAGCCGATTTTGTAATTGTCCGGCACGTTCAGTACACGGCGCATAGAAGCTTCGGTATTGGCAATGATTTCCTCGAACCAGGAGGATCGATGGCTCATCTCCAGCACGGATTGGCCGGAACTTCCGTATTCACACAGTTCGGCCTGCGCCTTTTGCAAAACGGGCAGCGGAAGCATTGAAGGGCCCGCGCTGAAGTTGAACACTCTTGCCATGGTAAAATTCCCCCTGTTATGATTCTTCACTTTATAATAATAAAGTTAACGATATTATAGCACTCTTTTTTCATGTGCGTCAATAAAGAAAAAGTGTATTTCAACAGTGCACAATTCGTATAAGTTGCACAGATGTTGCGGTTGCGGTATACTGGCAGGAAAGAAACAAATGCACCGCACAGCCCTGTATGAGGCGGAAAGGGAAAAAGATGGCATATCAGGCAGATCAGGCAAGGTATCGCAATATGCAGTATGCTGCAAGTGGCCAAAGCGGGCTTGCGCTTTCACGTGTTGCATTGGGCCTTTGGCATAATTTCGGCTCGCAGGATCCATTCGATACCATGCGGGAGACGTTATTTGCCGCATTCGACTGCGGTATTACCTATTTTGATTTGGCCAATAATTACGGGCCGGTGCCGGGTAGTGCGGAGGAGAATTTCGGCCGCATCCTGCACGGTGATCTTTCGGCTTACCGCGATGAGCTTGTGATCGCCACCAAAGCCGGGTATCGTATGTGGCCTGGCCCATATGGCACGGGCGGCAGCCGCAAGGCGATGCTGGCAAGCCTGGACCAAAGCCTTACGCGCATGAAGCTGGACTATGTGGATATTTTTTATTCTCATCGTATGGATCCCGACACACCACTGGAAGAGACGATGGGGGCCCTTGCCCAGGCAGTGCGCCAGGGGAAGGCGTTATATGCAGGGATTTCCAACTATGACGGTGAAACGGCAAAGCGCGCCGGTGCGTTGCTGACGGCCGCGGGGTGCCCCTTTGTGGTGTGCCAAAATCGGTATTCTTTGCTGGATTGCACGGTGGAACAAAATGGTTTGCTGGCGTATGCCAGGGAAAGCGGGAAAGGCGTGGCGGCGTTCAGCCCGCTGGCGCAGGGCCTGCTTTCCGGGCGATATCTGCATGGCATTCCACAGGGCAGCCGTATCGCGCGCGGTAACAGTGTGCGTATGAAACCGGAAGTATTGACACCTGCCTTATTGCAAGCATTGGAAAAACTGAGTAAAATGGCTGCTGACCGTGGCCAGACATTGGCACAGTTTGCGCTTTCATGGGTGCTTTCGGCGCCTGAGGTCACCAGTGTGCTGGTGGGCGCATCTTGTGCGGCGCAGCTGCGTGAAAACGTTGCGTGCCTTACGGCGGCACCGCTTTCTAAAGAAGAACGGCAGGCAGCCGCAAGCATTCTGGCATAATGTTGTATAAGGGAACGCTGCTTGCTTTCCAAACCATAAAGTTTGGCCCCGCGTGCAGGAAAGCACGCGGGGCCATTGTTATTTTTTATTCTGCTTTCTGACCTTTCTGCCCGCACGCGTGCGGGCAGGCGGCGCAGCCGCCCACGCAACCGCCGCAGCCGCCACGGCGCCGCGCGCGCCAAATGGCGCGCACAGCCAGCACGGTGCACACGGCCACACAGGCCAACACAAACCAGCTGAAAGCGTTCATCTGCCTCACCTCACTGCTTTACACAAACAGGCTGCCCACCTGAAACACGGCAAAGGCAAACACCCATGCGATCAGGCACTGTGCCAGCGCCACCCATGCGGCGGCAAAACCGGAGTGCATCTCGCGCTTTACGGCTGCGATGGCCGCCACACACGGCGAGTACAGCAGGGTGAAGGCCAGAAAACTGGCCGCAGAAAGGGGGGTGAAAATGCCCTGCAGCGCCATGCCCAGCTCCGAGATATTGGTGCCTGTCAACACAGCCATGGTGCTCACCACGGCCTCTTTGGCAGAGAACCCCGTGATCAGTGCGGTGGCGGCGCGCCAGTCGGTAAAGCCAAGCGGCGCAAACAGCGGCGCCAGCAGGTGCCCAAGCCCTGCCAGAATGCTGGCGGAGGAATCTGTCACCACATTCAGCCTTGTGTCAAACGTTTGCAAAAACCAGATGATGATGGTGGCCACAAAAATGACGGTGAAGGCGCGGGTGAGGAAATCCTTGGCTTTATCCCACATCAAAAGCAACACGCTTTTCGCACTGGGCACGCGATAGTTCGGCAGCTCCATCACGAAGGGAACGGGGTTGCCTTTATACAGCGTGCTTTTCATCACCAGCCCGGCTAGCACACCCACGGCCATGCCGGATACATACAGCACGATCATGGCCAGCGCCCCATGCTGCGGGAAAAACGCGGCCGTGAACACGGCGTAAATGGGCAGCTTGGCCGAACAGCTCATAAACGGCGTGAGAAGGATGGTCATTTTTCTGTCTCTGTCGCTGGAAAGCGTGCGGGTGGCCATGATGGCGGGCACGCTGCACCCGAAGCCGATCAGCATAGGCACAAAGCTGCGGCCCGAAAGGCCGATCTTGCGAAGAAGTTTGTCCATCACAAATGCCACGCGCGCCATATAGCCGGAATCTTCCAGCATGGAAAGGAAGAAGAACAGCGTCACGATGATGGGCAGAAAACTCAGCACGCTGCCCACGCCCGCGAACACGCCGTCTATCACAAGCGAACGCACCACCGGGTTGATGCCGTAGGCGTCCAGCCCGGCGCCCACGGCGGCTGTGAGGGCGTCGATGCCCGCGCTGAGCACATCGCTGAGGAAGGTGCCGATAACGCCGAATGTCAGCCAGAACACCGCCAGCATAATCAGCAGAAAAATGGGAATGCCGGTGTATTTGCCCGTGAGCACCTTATCCAGCTGCACGCTGCGCGTGTGCTCGCGGCTTTCGCCATGCTTTACCACCGTGGCCGCACACAGCTTTTCTATAAAGGAATAACGCATGTCTGCCAGGGCGGCCTCGCGGTCCGTTCCCAGCTCGGTTTCCATCTCGGTAACGGAATGGCCAATCAGATCCAGCTCGTTGTCTGTCAAATGCAGGCGCTTTTGCATGGGTTCGTCGCCTTCCACCAGTTTGGTGGCGGCAAAATACGGCGGCACGCCCGCGGCCTGTGCGTGGTCTTCTATCATGTGGGCGATGCCGTGGATGCAGCGGTGCACCGCGCCGGAACAAAAATCCTGCCTGCGGGGGCACTCCCTGTGTTCGGCCGCGCGCAGGGCATGCTCGATCAATTCGTCAATGCCCTCGTTTTTTGCTGCAGAGATGGGCACTACAGGAACGCCCAGTTCCTTTTCCAACCCGTTTACATCCACGGTGTTGCCGTTGGCACGCATCTCGTCCATCATATTCAGCGCAATCACCATGGGAATGCCCAGTTCGATCAGCTGCAGCGTCAGATACAGGTTGCGCTCGATGTTGGTGGCGTCCACAATGTTGATGATGCCATCCGGCTTGCCGTCAATCAGAAAATCGCGCGTGACGATCTCTTCACTTGTGTAAGGTGAAAGCGAGTAAATGCCGGGCAAATCCACTACAGTGGCCGGTGCGCGCGGCGGTATCTCGCTTCGCTTGTGGCGCTCGTGCCCCCAGGAGCGCGGGCCGAAATGATGTTCGCCCGTGGTGTGGTCACGAATAATGCCTTCCTTTTTATCTACTGTCACACCCGGAAAATTGCCCACATGCTGGTTCGAACCGGTAAGCTGGTTGAACAGCGTGGTTTTGCCGGAGTTCTGGTTTCCAGCCAGTGCAAATACCATCAGCCCTGCGCCTCCTCAACCTTCGGCATTTCCACCAGGGTGATGTTTTGCGCATCCTCCAGGCGAAGTGTCAGCTCGTAACCGCGCAAATGCAGTTCAATGGGGTCCCCCATAGGTGCTATTTTGCGAACCATTACGATAGTGCCAGGCGTAAGGCCCATGTCAAGCAAACGTCTGCGCAGCGCCCCTTCGCCGCCTACGGCTGCGATACGGGCGCTTTCCCCAACCGGTAGCTGTGCCAGTGTCATAAAAAATTCCGCCATCCTTCCCTGTTGCGTTAGTCTACTCTAACGTTCCGTGTTTCAGTTTACGCGCAGGCAGGCAAGGTGTCAAGAGAAAAGCCATGGCTTTCACGGTGCAGCGCGGGAAAACACAAAGCATATAGAAAAAACGCAAGGGAATAAATGAAAATATGCCTGTTGCAAAAGGCCGGGTTTTCGCCAAACTTACTGTGCGGGAAAACATGAAACGATGCGGAAAAACTTCAGGAGATATGCAGAATTCTTGACATAACAATATTTGTTATGTTATACTCGTTGCAGAAACCAAAAGACAGTTTGCGTGCAGGCCTGGTGCGGCCTGCACGGCATTGCCTGAAATGAAAAGCCGCCTGGGCGGCAAGGAGGAGAATAAATATGAATTTTGAAGCACAGCTGGATCAATATGCGCAGTTGGTAGTGCGTGCCGGGCTGGATGTACAAAAAGGCCAGGAGGTTCTGATTGAGGCGGATCTGGAGGCGGCGCCGTTTGTGCGCCTATGTGCAAAGCATGCCTGGGCAGCAGGTGCCGGCAGTGTGACGGTGCTGTGGAGCGATGAGGCCATAACGCGCACAGAGTATGAGAATGCCGGCATCGAGGTGTTCCAGAAAACCCCGGCCTGGCGTGTTGCCCTGGAAAATGGCCTGGCCGAGCGCGGTGGCGCGTTGCTGAGCGTCACGTCGGGTGACCCGTACGCCATGGCAGGCATTGACCCCACCCTGCGCGCGGAACGCCGCAAGGCGGGATATCGAGATTGCCACGCTTTCTATGCCGGCATGGAGACGGGTAAGGTGGCATGGAGCATTGTGGGTGCGGCCAGCCCCAAGTGGGCCAAGGCCGTTTTCCCGGATCTTCCGCAGGAAGAGGCCGTGCAGGCACTGTGGCAAGCCATCTTTAAGGCGGCCCGTGCGGATGGGCCGGACCCCATTGCCGCTTGGCGTGAGCATCAGAAATCGTTCCGTGCGCGTGCAAACTGGCTGAACGAACAGCAGTTTACGGCGTTGCATTATCAAAACAGCATCGGCACGGATATCACGGTTGGCCTGCCGAAAAACCATGTGTGGGGCGGCGGCGGCAGCGAGCTGGCAGACGGGCGCTGGCAGTTCTGCAACATGCCAACCGAGGAAATTTACACTTCGCCCGACAAGGATAACGTGAACGGCACGGTGCACTCCGCCATGCCCTTGAATCATGGTGGCAGCCTGATTGACGATTTCTCCATCACATTCCAAAACGGCCGTGTCACAGATTTTTCTGCCGCAAAAGGATATGACGCGCTGAAGGCCATCATCGATACAGATGAGGGGGCAAAACATCTGGGCGAGTGCGCGTTGATCCCGGTGGATTCTCCCATCAGTCGTATGGGTGTGTTGTTCTACAGCACGCTGTTCGATGAAAATGCCTCGTGTCATTTTGCACTGGGCAAAGGCTTTGGCGACTCCATTCAGGGGGGCCGCGAGATGAGCGAGGAAGAGCTGGAACAGCACGGCATCAACCGCTCGGCCACACATGTGGACTTTATGCTGGGCACGGCGGATCTTTCCATCACCGGCATCAAGGCCGACGGCACGCAGGTGCCTGTGTTCCAGAACGGCAACTGGGCGTTTTAAGGCAGGTGCCTTTGTTGGCCGGGCAATGTAAGAATACAAGGCCGGAAAACTGCTTTCGTACGGCTGTTCTGTCAAACTTTTCCGGCAGCCGCCACGAATGATGGAAGGGCCTTTTCTTGATATTCGCATGTAAGCCAAATTCAGTTGTTCCCCGTTTGTTACACAAGGAAAATAAGAGAACCAGCCCTGCAGGCCTTTTCTACCTTGCGGGGCTGGTTTCTTTATTCTTTATATGTTGCGCCGGGGTTCTGCAAAAGGGAAATCACTTTTTATGTGGTTGCAATTTTGCGTAGCCCCCTTGGCACAGGGCGCAAAGTATTTTAAATACGCAAAGCGGGCGCCCCCTGCAAGGGGCGCCCGCTTTCTATTCCGGGTTGCGTTGATAGGGAAAGGCCTGTTATGCCTGGTAACCCACGGCATCGGCCAGCTCTTTGTCAATCACCACTACGGCATTTTCGTGCATCTTCAGCATGGTGGAGGGGTTCTTGGTGGTGATCTCATCGTTCATCACAAGGCCGCGGATGGCAGGCACTTTGGCAAGCCCCGTAGCCACCAAAACTACCTGTTTGGCAGCCATGATATCGCCCATGCCCATGGTGATGGCCATGGTGGGAACGTCTTCTTTCTTTTCAAAGAAGCGGGCGTTGGCATCGATGGTGCTTTGTGTCAGCTTTTCGGTGTGTGCCACAGCAATCAGGTGATCCTCGTTGGCCTCATTAAACGCAATGTGGCCGTTGTTGCCAATGCCCAGCAGCTGAAAATCGGGTGCGCCGCCTTCGCGCACTTTTGCCTCCAGCTCGGCGGCATTGGCTTCCGGGTCCCCCAGGCCGCTGGCTACAAAGGTATTCGCTTTGTCGATGTTGATATGGTTGAACAGGTTCGTATCCATAAAATAGCGATAGCTCTGGTCGTGTGTGCCAGGCAGGCCACAGTACTCGTCCAGGTTTACCGTGTGAACCTGAGAAAAATCCACTTCGCCAGCTTTGTTCATCTGTGCCAGCTTTTGATAGATGGGCACAGGCGTGCCACCCGTTGCAAGGCCCAGTTTGGCATTTGGTTTCGCGTTTACGATGTCACGGATCATACCTGCCACCACTGCGCAGGATTCATCATAGCTGTTTGTCACGATCACTTTCATGGTAACTGTCTCCTTCTTTGAGAAAATGCGCTCTGTTCCGCCTCCGGGCCAGGAGCCCGGCAGTTTTCTGTACCATATTATAGCATGTTCCCAGCTATCTGGGAAGGGAAAGGAAGCATACGTGCACCTTTTGTGCACAATCAGACGAACAGTCTGCGTTCCAGTGCGTCTGCTGCCTCGGCTGTACCATAAGTTCCTTTGTTTTGCATGCGCCATGCGGAGGGCGTAAGCCCCGTAGCGCGGCGAAACACGCGGCACAGATAATTTGCACAGGAAAAACCACACAGGCTGGCTATCAGTTCCAGCGGATATGCGCGTTGCGCCAGCAAAAGCATGGCTACTTCCAGGCGCACCTGTGTCAGGTAGTGACCGGGGCCCATCCCCATTTCAGCGCTGAAGGCACGCACCAGATGGCTTTTGCTTACGCCAAGCTGTGCGCTCAGTTCTTCCACACCATACAATTCTGAATAATGA
>CAMBHV010000022.1 GCA_945867255.1 uncultured Clostridia bacterium | reverse complement strand
CAACCGCCTTGGCCGGCGCTTTACCCGGGGGAGGGGTTTTTATGCTATTTCTGATCCTTTGGCGGCTGGTAACTGCATGCAGCATCCTGCTTGGCCTTTACATGCTATATTTTGGCGCCGTGGCCCTGTTTGGTTTCAAAAAACGGCGGGCAATGCCGCACACATCACCGCGCATGCGCTTTGCCTGTGTGGTGGCGGCGCGCAATGAAGAAGCTGTCATTGCAAACCTTGTGCACAGCCTGCGCCGGCAGAACTATCCGCCGGAACTGTTTGACATTATTGTGGCCCCCAACAACTGCACGGATAACACCGCCGCAGCCGCCCAGGCCGCCGGCGCGCAGCTTTTTCTGCCGCAGGGCAAAATTCGCAGCAAGGGCGATGTGCTGCATGAAGTGGTGGAACAGCTGGTGTTTCCCGGCGATTACGACGCCATGTGCGTATTTGACGCAGACAACCTGGTGCACGCCGATTTCCTTGCCCGCATGAATGATGCCATGTGCTCCGGGCAGGCAGCGGTGCAGGGCTTCCGCGATTCCAAAAATCCGGAGCAGAGTGCCATTTCCGGCTGCTATTCCATTTGTTACTGGATGTTGAACCGTTTTTACAACTCTGCACGCAGCACGCTGGGGCTTTCGGCCCTTGTAAACGGCAGCGGCTTTGCCGTCACTACCGGTCTTCTGCGTCAGCTGGGCGGCTGGAACACCGTCACCATGACAGAAGATTATGAATTCAGTGCACAGTGCGCGTTGAATGGCTACAAGGTAGCCTTTGTGCCGGAAGCCGTTATCTATGATGAACAGCCGCTTACGTTCCGCCAAAGCTGGCGTCAGCGCCGCCGCTGGACAACGGGCAGTCTGCAGGGCCTGCAGGTGTACGGCAGCCAGCTGTTCCGTGAAACCGTGCTGCGCCGCAGCGCAGTGTGCTTTGACATGACCATGACATTTCTCACACCTTTTGTACAGCTTGCCAGCACCGTTTTGGGCGTGACCGGCGCCCTGCTTGTATTGGCCGGGCACGGTGTGGTATTCGGTGGCATTTTACTCAGCGGCCTGCGCGCGGCCGCTATGATGCTGGGCATCGGCGCGGCCGGCACCGTGCTGGGCACATCGCTTGCCGCCGCGCTGACTGTGGTTCTGAAAAAAGGCAATTTGCGCGGTGTAATGAAAGGCGTGGCCACATTCTGGCTGTTCACGCTGAGCCACATGGCGCTTACCCTGCTGAGCTTTGTAAAAAAAGAGCACAGCTGGAAGCCCATCGCTCATACGAACACTTCCCGCATTGAAGACCTTTCAGCCTGACCGCCCGCCTGGCATGCTTTGGCTGTACGGTACCCACAAAAACACAAAGGCCACCGCGGCTATGCCGTGGTGGCCTTTTGCTTTATAAGTATCTTTTTCATCTGAAAGGCGCCTGTTAGGGCCGCGGCGTGCCCGGTTGCGCATCTTCCAAAAATTTCTGTGCCCGAACGCCGTACAGCTTTGCAAGGGCAAACAGGATGGATATGCCGGAAGGGTGAACGCCTCTGGTTCCATACTGCAAAAGCGCCCTTTTCCGGCACCGTTTTCTTATGTTGGCCCGGCTCACGCACACGCGCCTTTTTTCATGGCGCACAATACTGTGCTTTTCCCGCGGAGGTTGCCCAAAACAAAGCCGGCACGCGCATACGCGCATGCCGGCATTGTTCGGCTGTTTTCACACACCGGCCTTCATGCCTTGGGTTCGTCCTCAGCCAGCAGGCTGTCGATAAACTGCCGCGCAAGGCGGGCAGAGCGGCCGCCGCGCTCCAGCGCGAAGCGCTCAGCCAGAAGTTCCAGCTGCCCGTCTGGCATCTGCACGCCGTTTTCGTGCGCCAGATGGTGCACAATGTGCAGAAACGTTGCTTTATCCGGCTTGCTGAACGTGATGTGTTTGCCAAACCTCTCGGAAAGTGAGATCAATTCCTGCATGGTGTCATTGCGATGCACATCGTCGCCCTCCCGCCCGGAGAACGTCTCTTTGATGATGTGACGGCGATTGCTGGTGGCGTAGATCACCACATTTTTCGATTTGGCCGTCACAGAGCCTTCCAGCGCCGCCTTCATGGCATTGAAGTTGTCATCGTCCTTCAAGAAAGAAAGGTCGTCGATGAACACGATGAATTTCAGCGGGTTGGATGAAAGTTCGTCCAGCACCTGCGGGATGCTGTGAAGCTGATCTTTGCGCACCTCCACAATGCGCAGGCCCTCTTCCCACAGGGCGTTTGCCACCGCCTTCACCGTGGAGGATTTTCCTGTTCCGGCGTCGCCTGTCAGCAGGATGTTGGCCGCCGGGCGGCCGGCCAAAAGCGCCTTTGTGTTGTCCACCACAGCCTGACGCTCGCGCTGATAATCGATCAGGTCTTTCATCTGTGTGGTATCAGGGTGACGCACCGGCGCGATATGCCCCTGCTCATCCACAAAGAACATGCGGTGTTTGGCATAAATGCCATAACCATACCGGCCGATATTCTGCGCCCTGTGCAGATAGGTTTCTTTCAGGCGCAGCGGCTCGTGCACAAACCCGGGCAGAAAGCCGGCGTACACAAGGCTTTGCTGAAGGGCTTGCGGCGTAAGGTCCGCCACTTTCTGCAGCACATCCAGCTCCGCACATGCCGCGTCGTGTAAATGCTGTGGCACGGGCCCGCCCTGCGCCACTGCTTTCACATACACATTTTCGCTATTCTCACACAGTTGCTGCACATGCGCGGTGATATTGCCGCCGTTTGCCTCGTACAGTTCTGCCACAAATTCGGCATACGCCGCGTTGGACGGCTTATGTAGATACACGCACAGCGCGGCCAGCACGGGGTCTTGCAAAAGGCTGCGAAACACGCACAGCGTTTCCAGTTCCAGTTTCAGGCTTTCCATCTCAGTTCAAAATCGCCCCCGAAGCGCCGCCCGAAACCAGCGCTGCATAGCGCTTGAGATAGCCGGAAAGCTGTTTTTGTTTGGGCACGAAGTTTGCCATGCGCCGGGCAAGTTCGGCCTCATCCACCTTCAGTTCCACGATGTGGTTCGGGATATCGATGCGGATGATGTCGCCCTCTTCCACCACGCCGATGGGCCCGCCGGAAGCGGCCTCCGGCGTGACGTGCCCAATGCACGCCCCGCGCGTGGCGCCGCTGAAGCGGCCGTCCGTGATAAGGGCCACGCTGTTGCCAAGCCCCATGCCCATAATGGCAGACGTGGGGTTCAGCATTTCGCGCATGCCGGGGCCGCCTTTCGGCCCTTCATAACGAATCACCACCACGTCACCGGCCACGATCTTGCCTGCGTTGATGGCGGCCTGGGCGTCCTCTTCGCAGTCGAACACACGGGCCGGGCCCTCGTGCACCAGCATGTCATCTGCCACAGCTGCGCGTTTCACCACGCTGCCCTCGGGCGCAAGGTTGCCGCGCAAAACGGCAATGCCGCCCGTGCTGCTGTACGGGTTGTCGATGGGGCGAATGACGTCCGGGTCCAGGTTGACGCATCCGGCAATGTTTTCGCCCACGGTTTTGCCCGTCACCGTCATACATTCGGTGTGGATGAGGTCCTTTTTATTCAGCTCGTTCATCACGGCATACACGCCGCCGGCTTCGTTCAAATCTTCCATGTATGTTCTGCCGGCGGGGGCCAGATGGCACAGATTCGGCGTTTTTTCGCTGATGCTGTTGGCGATATCCAGGTTGATCTCCATCCCGCATTCGTACGCGATAGCCGGCAGATGCAGCATGCTGTTGGTGGAACAGCCCAGCGCCATGTCCACGGTGAGGGCGTTCATGATGGCCTCGCGCGTCATAATGTCGCGCGGGCGGATATTTTTGCGCACCAGCTCCATCACCGCCATGCCGGCGTGTTTGGCCAGCTCCAGGCGGGCGGAATACACGGCCGGAATGGTACCGTTGCCGCGCAGGCCCATGCCCAGCACTTCCGTCAGGCAGTTCATGGAGTTGGCGGTGTACATGCCGGAACACGAACCGCACGTGGGGCAGGTTTTGCATTCGTATTCGCGCAGCTTTTCTTCGTCCAGCTTTCCGGCCGCGTACGAACCCACTGCTTCAAACATGCTGGAAAGGCTGGTTTTTTTGCCGTCCACCCTGCCCGCCAGCATGGGCCCGCCGCTGACAACCACGGTGGGCACGTTCACCCGGGCTGCCGCCATCAGCAGCCCGGGCACGTTTTTATCGCAGTTTGGCACCATCACAAGGCCGTCAAAGCCGTGCGCCAGCGCCATGGCCTCGGTGGAATCCGCAATCAGATCGCGCGTGACAAGCGAATACTTCATGCCCTCGTGGCCCATGGCAATGCCGTCGCACACGGCAATGGCCGGGAACACGATGGGGGTGCCGCCCGCCATGGCAACGCCCATTTTTACAGCCTCTACGATCTTGTCCAGGTTCATGTGGCCCGGCACGATCTCATTGTACGAGCTGACAACACCAATCAGCGGGCGTGCCTGCTCTTCCTGGGTGAGGCCCAGCGCGTGGAACAGGCTGCGGTGCGGGGCGTTCTGATAGCCGTCCACGATGTTCACTTTTGACATAGTGCTCTCTCCCCCATCAGTTGTTGATCAGCTTGTCCTCATCGCTCCAGCTGTACAGTTTGCGAATTTCGGCGCCCACCACTTCGCTGGGATGCTCGGCCGCCAGCTTGCGCATGGCGTTAAAGTGCACCTGGCCGCCCGCGCTGGACATATCCAGCAAAAAGTCCTTGGCGAAGGTGCCGTCCTGGATGTCCTTCAGGATCTTGCGCATGGCCTTCTTGGTGTCCTCGGTGATGATCTTCGGGCCGGTGATGTAATCGCCGTACTCCGCCGTGTTGGAGATGGAATACCGCATGCCGGCAAACCCGCTTTGATAGATCAGGTCCACAATCAGCTTCATCTCGTGGATGCACTCGAAATAGGCGTTGCGCGGGTCGTAGCCTGCCTCCACCAGCGTCTCATAGCCCGCCTGCATCAGCGCGCACACACCGCCGCACAGCACCGCCTGCTCGCCGAACAGGTCCGTTTCCGTCTCGGTGCGGAACGTGGTCTCCAGCACGCCGGCGCGCGCGCCGCCAATGCCCAGCGCATAGGCAAGGCCAATGTCCCATGCGTCGCCGGTGGCGTCCTGCTCCACGGCAATCAGGCAGGGCACGCCCTTGCCGGCCTGATACTCGCTGCGCACCGTGTGGCCGGGGCCTTTGGGCGCAATCATGATCACGTTCACGTCCTTGGGCGGCTTGATGCAGCCGAAATGGATGTTGAAGCCGTGGGCAAACGCCAGTGTCTTGCCCTCGGTGAGGTTGGGCTCCACGCTTTCTTTATAAAGCGCGGCCTGCTTTTCGTCGTTGATCAGGATCATGATGATATCGGCCACCTTCACCGCTTCGGCGGATGTCATCACCTTCAGGCCCTGCGCCTCGGCCTTTGCCCAGCTTTTCGAGCCCTCGTAAAGCCCCACGACCACGTTCACGCCGCTGTCTTTCAGGTTCAGTGCGTGGGCGTGCCCCTGCGAACCATAGCCGATGATAGCCACCGTTTTGCCGGCCAGCTTCTGAAGGTCACAATCCTGCTGATAGAAAATTCTTGCCATGGAACATTACCTCTTTCTTTTATAATTTTTATAAATTGATGATCTGACGAATGGTGGTGCTACCCTTTTCCAGTGAGATGCTGCCGGTGCGGCAAATCTCAAGGATGGTGTAATCGCGCATCAGGTTGATAAAATCGTCGATTCTGCGCGAACTGTCTGCAAGGCGCAGCATCAGGGAATCTTTGGAATAATCCACTGTCACGGCGCCAAACGCGTCGGCCGCGCTGAGGATCTCGCCGCGGGTGGCGGTGTCGTTTTTCATTTTGATCAAAAGCAGTTCACAGCTGATGGAGTTGTCTGCGTTGAATTCCTGAATGGACACCACATCCGGCAGTTTGTATAGCTGATTGATCAGTTGTTGTTTATTCGTTTCTTCCCCGCTGAAAATTACGGTGATACGGGAAAGCTCGCTTGTCTCGGTTTCGCTTACCGTCAGGGCACTGATGTTGAACTGACGGCGCCGGAACATGCTTGTCACACGGTTCAGCACACCGAACTGGTTTCTCACCAGAACAGCCACGGTGTATCGGTTCATATCAGTCACCCACCTTTACAATGATGTCATCCATGCTGCCGCCCGGCGGAAGCATGGGAAGGACGAATTCGTCCTTGTCGATGGCACAGTCTATCACATAGGGGCCGTTGCAGCAGAACGCCTCGGAAAGTGCCTGTTCCAGCTGCTGCGGCGTGGATACCGCGCACCCTTCGGCCCCGAACGCGTGCGCCAGGGCCGCGAAATCCGTCTTGCGGTTCAGCGTGGTGTTGGAATAGTGCTTGTCGAAAAACAGCGTCTGCCACTGGCGCACCATACCCAGCACGCCGTTGTTCATAATGAGGATAACCACGGGCACCCCGTTCGTCACGGCGGTGGCCAGCTCGTTCAGGCACATGCCAAAGCTGCCGTCACCGGTGATAAGCACACTGCGTTCCTTCGTGCCGAAGGCCGCGCCAATGGCCGCCCCCAGGCCAAAGCCCATGGTGCCCAGCCCGCCGCTGGAAACAAAGCGGCGCGGTTTGCGAAACACCGCGTTCTGGGCAGCCCACATCTGATGCTGGCCCACGTCGGTGCACACAGCGGTGTTTTCCAGAAGATGCCGGTTCAAAGCGCAGATGATGTTGCGGGGTGTCATTCCCTCGCGCATGTCCAGGCTGGCTTTTTCCTGCGCGCGGAATTCTTCCACCTGTTTGGCCCATTCCGGCTTTTCATTTTGTTGCACAAGTTCCAGCAGCTTTTGCAGCGTCAGCTTCACATCGCCCCGCAGGCTGCACACTTCCGTTACCGTTTTGCCAAGTTCCGAGCCATCCACATCGATGTGAATAATTTTGGCCCCCGTTGCAAATTTGGCACGGTTGCCGGTGACGCGGTCGTTAAAGCGCACACCCAGCGAGATGATCAGGTCGGCATGGTGCATAGCCATGGAAGAGGCATAATGCCCGTGCATGCCCTGCATACCCAGAAAGCGGGGATGCTCGGTGGGCACACCGGAAAGCCCCATAAACGAACAGCCGATGGGCGCGTCGATCGTTTCCGCAAGCGCCAGCGTCTCCTGCTGTGCGCCGGCCGTGATCACGCCGCCGCCAAAATACACATACGGGCGTTTTGCCTCGTTGATATGCCGTGCGGCCTCTTCGATGCGCACCTGCTTTGCCGCGCACGGTGGCTGCGGCTGCGCGGGCGGCGCGGGGGTATATTCGCACTGCATGATCTGCACGTCTTTGGGCACGTCGATCAGCACAGGCCCCGGCCGGCCGGAACTTGCCAGCGAAAAAGCCTCGCGGATGGTGTCTGCCAGGTCTTCCACCGAACTTACAAAGTAGTTGTGCTTTGTGATGGGCAGCGTGATGCCGGTGATGTCGATCTCCTGAAAACTGTCCGATCCGATCTGCCCGGTGGGCACGTTGCCGCAAATGGCCACCAGCGGGATGGAGTCCAGATATGCTGTGGCAATGCCTGTTACAAGGTTGGTGGCGCCGGGCCCGGAAGTGGAGATGACAACGCCCACTTTTCCGGTGGTGCGCGCATAGCCGTCGGCGGCATGCGCGGCGCCCTGTTCATGCGCTGTCAGAACATGGCGGATCTCGCTTTGATACTTATAAAGGCTGTCGTATACGTTCAGGATCTGCCCGCCCGGATACCCGAACACGGTGTCGCACCCCTGTTCGATCAGCGTTCGCACAAGGATGTCTGCGCCGGAGAGAAGCATGTCCCTCACCCCTTTCTCAGATAATGGATGATGCGCCGGCCGCATTCGGCACAGCCCACCTGTGTGTTGCCCTCGGCCATGATATCCGCGGTGCGGTAGCCCGCGTCCAGATATGCGCCCACAGCCCGCTCGATGGCGTTTGCCTCATCGGGCATGTCAAAGCTGTAGCGCAGCATCATAGCTGCCGAAAGGATGGTTCCCACAGGGTTTGCCAGGTCCTTGCCGGCAATGTCGGGCGCGGAGCCGTGGATGGGCTCGTACAATCCGCAGCTGGTGGCCCCCAGGCTGGAAGACGGGATCATCCCGATGGAGCCCGTGATCATGGACGCCTCATCGGACAAAATATCGCCGAACATGTTTTCCGTCACGATCACATCGAACTGCGAAGGGTCTTTCACAATCTGCATGGCGCAGTTATCCACCAGCATGTCGCTCAGCTGCACGTCCGGGTATTCCTGCGCCAGGCGATGCATCACAGCCTTCCACAGGCGGCTGGAATCCAGCACGTTGCTTTTTTCCACGGAGCAAAGCCGTTTGCCCCGCCTGCGTGCCGTTTCAAACCCAATGCGCCCGATGCGCTCGATTTCCTTTTCACTGTAGCACAGTACGTCCGTAGCTACAAGCCCGTCTGCGCCGGGCTTTGTGTCATGGCTTCCGAAATAGATGCCGCCCGTCAGTTCCCGCACAATGATAAAGTCAATGCCTTTTTTCACCACAGACTCTTTCAGAGGCGAGGCCGCCGCCAGCTGCGGCCATATCTTGGCCGGCCGGTTGTTGGAGTACACCCCCATACCCGCGCGCAGGCGCAAAAGCCCCTTTTCCGGCCGCATGTGGCCGGGCACGTCGTTCCATTTGTCGCCGCCCACGGCGCCCAGCAGAACGCTGTCTGCCTCCTGGCAACGCCGCAGCATCTCCTCGGGCAATGGGTCGCCCCATTTGTCGATGGCGCACCCGCCCATATCCACATCTGTATAACGGAAGGTGTGCCCGTAAAGCCCGGCCACGGCGTCCAGTACGTTCAGCGCCTGCTGCACGATCTCCGGGCCAATGCCGTCGCCCCGGATCACCGCAATGTTCTTAACCATGCTGTTCCCCTTCCTTCAAAGACTTTAAAAGCCCGCCGCAGCGGATAATGTTCTGGATAAAAGGCGGAAAGGGCTGGGCCTGATAGGTTTTGCCCGTGGTGACGTCCGTGATGATGCCGGTGTCAAAATCCACCTTTACCTCATCACCGGCGCCGATCTCCTGCGCCGCCTGCTCGCACTCCAGAATGGGCAGGCCGATGTTGATGGCGTTGCGGTAAAAAATGCGTGCAAAACTTTTGGCTATCACGCAGCCCGTGCCGCATGTTTTGATAACAAGCGGTGCATGTTCACGCGAAGAGCCGCACCCAAAGTTCCAACCGGCCACGATCACGTCGCCCTTGGCCACTTTATGCACAAATTCGGCGTCGATGTCCTCCATGCAGTGAAGGGCAAGTTCGTTTGCATCCGGCGTGTTCAAGTAACGCGCCGGGATGATGACGTCGGTGTCCACGTTGTCGGGGTATCGAAACACTTTTCCCTGTGTGTACATGGTTTACGCCTCCCTGTATTCGGTGATGTATCCGGCCAGTGCGCTTGCGGCCGCCGTGTGCGGCGAGGCAAGGTATACTTCACTGTCCACATGGCCCATGCGGCCCACAAAGTTGCGGTTTGTGGTGGCGATGCAGCGCTCGCCCGCCGCAAGGATGCCCATATACCCGCCCAGGCAGGGCCCGCAGGTTGGGGTGGATACCACAGCGCCTGCGTCGATAAACGCCGTGTACCACCCGCGCTGTACGCATTCGCGCAAGATCTGCATGGTGGCGGGAATAATGATACAGCGCACGCCCGGCGCAATATGTTTGCCGTTCAGGATCTCGTACGCCGCCTGCATGTCCTCCATGCGGCCGTTGGTGCACGAGCCGATCACCACCTGGTCTACCCGGATATCGTGCAATTGTGCCGCGCTGCGCGTATTTTCCGGCAAATGCGGGCACGCCACGGTGGGCACGATGGAGGCAAGGTCGATCTCCACCGTCTTTTCATATTCGGCGTCCTCGTCTGCCTGGTACACAACGGGCGGGCGCTCGCTTCTGCCGTTCAGGTAGGCCAGCGTCACATCGTCCACGGGGAAGATGCCGTTTTTGGCACCCGCCTCGATGGCCATGTTGCAGATACACAGGCGGTCATCCATGGACAGTGCGTGCGCGCCGTCGCCTGTAAATTCCATACTCTTATACAGCGCGCCGTCCACCCCGATCATGCCGATGATGGTGAGGATCACATCCTTGCCGCTGCAGTTGGCCGGCAGGCGGCCGGTGAGGTGGAAGCGAATGGCGGAAGGCACTTTGAACCATGCCGTCCCCGTTGCCATGCCCGCTGCCATATCGGTAGAGCCCACGCCCGTGGAAAACGCGCCCAGTGCCCCGTAGGTGCACGTGTGGCTGTCTGCGCCGATGATGCAGTCGCCGGCCGTCACCACGCCCTGCTCGGGCAAAAGCGCATGCTCGATGCCCATTTTGCCCACGTCGTAAAAATGGCTCACACAGTGCTCGCAGGCAAACTGGCGGCATGTTTTGGATTGTTCTGCCGCCTTAATGTCCTTGTTGGGCACAAAATGGTCCAGCACGATGGCCACCCTGTCTTTGTCAAACACTTTGTCAAACCCTGCTTTGCGGAACTCGTTTACCGCAACGGGCGTTGTGATATCGTTGCCCAGCACAATGTCCAGCTTTGCGTGGATCAGCTGCCCGGCCGTCACGCTGTCCAGGCCGGCGTGTGCGGCCAGGATCTTCTGCGTCATCGTCATGCCCATCAGCCATTCTCTCCTTTTGTCATATTGTAGAATGCGCTCAGCAGCGCGTTGGTGCTGGCACGAATCACGTCTGTATCTGTGCCCGCGCCCCAGAACATCTTGCCGTCTTCCGTTTCAAGGCCAATATACGAAGCCGCCACGCTCTGCGAGCCCTGGCCCTGCATGCTGTGCTGCGTAAACTCCTGCAGCGTATACTGCCGGCCGGTGTAGGCCTTCAGCGCGCTGTTCACCGCGCTGAGCGAACCGTTGCCCTGTGCTTCCAGATCTGTTTCGCGGCCATCTTTCATAAAAGTGATGTCGATCTTCACCACATCGTTTTCCCGCATAAACTCGAAATCCGTCACCGTGATATCGCCCTGCAGGTTCAGATAATTCTGCGTGAAGATATCCAGCACTTCATCCGGCTTCAGTTCCTTGTGCTCGTGGTCGGAAATATCCT
>CAMBHV010000021.1 GCA_945867255.1 uncultured Clostridia bacterium | reverse complement strand
AGGAGCTGGTATGGTGCCCAAAGCAACAAAGGAGTGCACCAACTGTGGCGTCTGTGCAGCAGAGTGTCCTGTGCAGGCCATCGACAAGAAAGATCCGAAGAAAGTGGATGAGAAGGCGTGCATCTCCTGTATGCGTTGTATCGCTGTATGTCCGCAGGGTGCTCGCAAGATCAATCCTGTCATGCTCTCTGCGGCCAGCCTGATGCTGAAGAAGGTTTGTTCTGAGCGGAAGGAATGTGAGCTGTTCCTTTGATGCCGGAAATGTCCCACTTAAAAGGTGAGAATATAGTATGAAAACAGGCGTGATAGATGTAGGCGGCGGATTGAGAGGTATCTATGCCGTTGGCATATTCGATTATTGTATGGATCATGATATTTATTTTGACTTGGGAATCGGTATCTCAGCAGGCAGTGCAAATCTGGCGTCCTTCGCAGCAGGCCAAAGGAAGAAATTACCAATTCTATATGGAGTACGCATTCCGCAAGCAATATATGAGTGTGGGAAATTTCATCTTCAAACGGTCCTTTATTGATATGGATTATGTGTATGGCACGCTGAGTTGTTCAAATGGAGAAAATCCCTTGGATTACTGCGCCTTGCGGGATAATCCGATGGAATTCTATGTAATTGCGACAGATGCTCGAACCGGACAGGCGAAGTATTTTGATAAGACAGATATTAGCCAAGATGATTACAGCATCTTTAAGGCTTCTTGTGCAATCCCCTTTGTTTGTAAGCCGTATGAAGTGAAGAACGTCCCGTATTATGACGGCGCGTTGGGTGATCCGGTTCCGGTGGAAAAAGCCTTTCAACTGGGATGCGACCAGGTTGTTGTTATCCTCACCAAGCCAGAGGGCGAGTTGAGAACCACAGATAAAGATGAAAAATTGGCTGCATGCATCCGAAAAAAGTATCCAAAAGCTGCGGAAAAGCTATGTCAACGGGCGCAAAGATACAATGAAGGCGTATCAGTGGCACCGAAATATGTCCGGCAGGGCAAAGCTCTCATCCTCTCACCGGACGATACCTGTGGTGTCAGCACCCTAAAAAAAGATAGGACTTCTCTACAACGTCTATACGATAAGGGGTATGCAGACGGGAAAAAGATTTCGGACTTTCTGCTCGCCATAAAATAAGAAAAATACCGTCAATCCGTTCTGCTAAGGAGGTTGGGTTGACGGTGCTTTCCTTTTTTCAGATAAAAGCTGCATATAAAAAGTCGTCAGAAGCAGAATCTTTTGGTTGTGTCTCTAGTGGCTTGATTTATCAATCAAAATCTAAGCGCGGGGGCTGTTACAATTCACAAGTATTTCTCTAGGTCACCGTTCAGAATCAGTTTTGCAGAGGACAGATCATTGCAGATACGCCAGTTCAGACCGTTGGAAATGGCTATTCACAACCTCGTTTCCTACGACTGGTTCAGTCGACGCAAACAGTGTCTATGTTGAACTTATAGAAAACCAATTTATCCATTTTGTTTGCTCCTTTGCTGTTTTGAAAAATTGAGGTGAATCCAAGAACAGCAACCAGGTTTCTTTCCCCACTGTTGCCCTGGGCAGCGATACGTAAGGCACACATAAGGAGCAAAACCTGCTTTTCGTGCGTCATGCACGAGAATAAAAGTTAGAACTTGATGTACGGAAAAACTGCAGTATTAAGCCAAAAATCAGGTGGAAAGCGAAGAAATGGCCAGATGTTTGGTAGGATCAGCACCAAGTCCTTGAAGTTCAGCAAGCGCTAATCGGCACTTCAAACTGGTTCAAAGATGCTCAAAAACCCCGAAAAACTGCGGTTTTTCGGGGTTTTTCTTATATTCTGGTGGTAAGATATGCTTTACCATATTTTTAGTTCACATACTTTGTTTCCCTATGGTTTTTCATAGAAAACAGGTCAGCTGAGCCTTCTTAACCACATTATGATTAAAAAATGGGGCAACCGGGAGCCAAAATCGAGCCGTTTTCTAGGTGCTTTTGCCCTGCCTTTTGCCCCTCATTTTAGAAGCTTTTCTTTATGGTTTTTCTTTTGAAAGAACAGATTTGCTTGACCATGATTTGACGAAGCCAAATGGAAGCGTAAACTTTTTGTACAACTTTGATTGTTTCGCCGCAGGCGGCCTGCAATATGGAAAGGATGTGCCATACCTATAACAGACAGTGCTGCATCCCTTATTGGTTTTCGGGCCCAGGCGAGTATAAAAAAACAGGGCCCGGAAAACCGGGCCCTGCCAGCTGCCAGCCCGAATTTCGGGCTTGTCTGAGAGGGAGCTGATTAGAGGAACATCATGGCGCCCGTGAGGATGACCATCACGAGGATGCCAATTACCAGGATAAGCTTCCAGGCAAATTTCAGCCAGGTGCTGTACTGGATGCGCGCCAGTGCCAGGCCGCCCATGATGGCGCCGCTGGTCGGCGTGAACAGGTTCACAACACCATTGCCGCCGCAGCAGATCTGCACCATAACTTCGGGGCTGAAGCCCAGCTGCTGGGCAAGCGGTCCCATGATGGGCATAGAGGCGGAGGCCATGCCGGAAGAAGACGGGATCAGGAAGCTAAGCACAATGTACAGCAGGTAGCTCAGCGGAGCAAACACGATGGCAGGCATACCCTGCAGCGCATTCGCAGCAGAAGCCAGAATGTAGTCGCGCAGGCCGGTGTCGCCCATCAGCACAGATACGCCACGGGCCACAGCAATAACCATAACAACGCTCATCATATCGCCAGCGCCAGCCAGGAACGTGTTCACGATCTCGCTTTCGCTCAGCTTACCAACAAGACCAATGAGAATGGCAAGGAACAGGAACCACGTGGTGGCCTCCTGGAAGTACCACTCGCCGAGAGGCAGGCCCGTAAAGAAGGAAGACCAGCCTTCGAACACGGTAACACCAAAGCTGCCCCAGGGAATGAAGCCGATTACCATCACCACGAATGCCGCGGCAAAGATGATCAGGCAGGCCTTCTGTGTGCTGGAAAGTTTCGCGTCAGCCGCAATCTCTTTCTCGCCATATGCAGCATTGGCATCTTCCAGTTCCTGCAGAGACAGGATGGTGGAGCCCTTGTTGGCTTTCACCTTGCGGGCATAACTCATCACAAACAGGATGGCAACCACCAGAGAAGCCAGCCACAGCACAACACCCAGAGGGATGATGATGGCCTGGTTCACTTCGATGCCGATACTGGTCAGAGAGTCAATGCAAGCGCCCACAGCAAACGGGTTTACCGTAGAGCCCAGGCAGCCAACACCGGCGCCCAGCAGCACGATAGCCGCGCCAACCAGCGGGTCAAAGCCGGCCGCAAACATTGTGGCCGCCAACAGCATGTAGAACGGTACTGTTTCTTCGCACATGCCGTACGTAGTGCCGCCGATCGAGAAGATCGTCATCAGCACAGGAATCAGCAGAAGTTCTTTGCCGTGCAGGCTGCGCACCAGCACCTGAATGCCAGTGTCCAGCGCGCCCGTCTTCGTCATGATAGCCAGGAAGCCGCCCAGCACCATAACGAACACGCACACATCCAGCGCGTCAGCAAAGCCGCGCACCGGAGCCATGGTAAAGCTGCTCAGCGTGGCGGCGGTAACACCGCTGTCCGGTGCAACCATTGCAACCACCACAGATGCCAACGCCACTACCAACAGGATGATAAACAAGATGGTAAAGGACGATAGCATCTTTTTCGCTTTTTTCTTGGTCTCAGCCATGTTTTCTCTCCTCCTCATAAGAAGAAAATGATATTACGCTGCTGCCTCTTACTTTCTGATAATCGTACCCGTAGCCCCAGACAAAGCCTCTTTGGCACGTTTCAGGGAAGTGATCAGCGCAGTTCCGCCGGATTTATTGTTCTGCACGAAGTCGAGGCAGGCCTCCACCTTCGGCAGCATGCTGCCGGGTGCGAAATGGCCTTCCGCAATGTACTGCTTGGCCTCTTCCACGTTCATCTCGGCAAGTTCTTTCTGGTCAGGCTTGTTGAAGTTGATGCACACACGATCCACAGCGGTGAGAATCACCAGCATGTCAGCGTCGATATCCAGGGCCAGCTTCGAAGAAGAACGGTCCTTATCGATTACAGCCGCCACGCCGCTCAGGCCATCATCCGTTTCCACAACGGGAATGCCGCCGCCGCCCACGGTAATAACAACATCACCAGCCGCAACCAGCTGTTCTACCACTTTCAGCTCCACAATGCGCGTGGGCAGTGGGCTGGGCACCACACGACGCCAGCCGCGGCCAGCATCTTCTACAAAGGTGTAGCCCTTTTCGGCCACGATCTTGTCGGCGTCCTCTTTGGAATAGAAAGAGCCAACCGGCTTTGTGGGTTTCTGGAATGCAGGGTCATCCTTGGAAACCACCATCTGCGTTACCACGCTGGCGCATTCCTTATCGATTCCGCGCTTTCCAAGCTCGCGATGAATGGCCTGCTGCAGATGATAGCCAATGTAGCCCTGGCTCATGGCGCCGCACTCAGGGAACGGCATGGCAGGTGTTTTGCCACCATTGTTGGCAGAAAACTCCATGGCCAGGTTGATCATGCCCACCTGGGGGCCGTTGCCGTGGCCTACCACAACGTCATAGCCCTCTTCCACGAGGTCTACGATGGTGCTGGCAGTCTCTTTTACGAGTTCCAGCTGTTCCTCGGGGGTATTGCCTAAAGCGTTACCCCCGAGGGCGATGACTAATTTCTTTTTGCTCATGTCTATCGCACAGCTCCTTAAAACCTTATTTCAGCGTAGCGTACATCACAGCCTTGATGGTGTGCATACGGTTCTCGGCCTCGTCGAACACCTTGGACTGCTTGGAGGTGAACACTTCGTTGGTCACTTCCATCTCAGGCAGGCCGAACTTCTCGTGGATGTCGCGGCCAATGGAGGTGTTGAGGTCGTGGAAAGAAGGCAGGCAGTGCATGAAGATGGCGTTCGGATCAGCGTTGGCCATCACTTCTTTGTTTACCTGATACGGGCTCAGCAGCTTAATGCGCTCGGCCCACACACTGTCGGGCTCGCCCATGGACACCCAGATATCCGTGTAGATCACGTGCGCACCCTTGGTGCCTTCCTTCACGTCATCCGTCAGGGTGATGGTGCAGCCGTTCTCAGCGGCAATAGCCTTGCAGGTTTCCACAAGGTCAGCAGCGGGCATCAGTTCCTTCGGGCCGCAAGCCACGAAGTTCACGCCCAACTTCGCGCACACAACCATCAGGCTGTTGGCCACGTTGTTGCGGGCGTCGCCCATAAATACGAACTTCAGGCCCTTGCAGTTGCCGAAGTTCTCTTCAACTGTCAGCATGTCAGCCAGCATCTGGGTGGGGTGGAATGCATCGGTCAGGCCGTTCCACACGGGCACGCCAGAATCGCGGCTCAGCTGCTCAACCAGTTCCTGGTCAAAGCCGCGGTACTCGATACCGTCATACATACGGCCCAGCACCTTGGCGGTGTCTTCAATGCTTTCCTTCTTGCCCATCTGGCTGGAACCCGGATCCAGGAACGTTACGCCCATGCCCAGGTCCATGCCGGCCACTTCGAAGGCGCAGCGCGTACGGGTAGAGGTTTTTTCAAACAGAAGAACGATGTTCTTGCCCTGCAGATAACGGTGCGGGGTGTTGGTGAGTTTCAGGCGCTTGAACTCTTTGGAGAGCTCCAGCATATAACGAATCTCTGCCGGGGTGAAGTCCAGCAGTTTCAGAAAGCTTCTCCCACTCAAACTAACAGCCATAATCACATTTTCCTTTCTTATCCTTGTTTATGGTTTTTAAACTCCAAAGCCGGCGGGGGCGCATGGCCCCCGCCAGGCAGGACGAAACAATGTTTGCCGCAAAAACTTAGTCTTCGCGGATGAGCGGCATGCTCATGCAGCGGGGGCCGCCACGGCCACGGCTCAGCTCAGCAGAAGGCATCTCCAGAACCTTCAGGCCGGCTTCGCGCAGGATGGCGTTCGTTACATCGTTGCGCTCGTACACAACGATAACGCCCGGGGCGATGCACAGCGTGTTGGAGCCGTCATTCCACTGCTCACGCTCGGCAGCAATGGTGTCGCCGCCCGCGCACTGGATCAGCGTTACCTTGGGCAGGCCCAGGTACTTCGCCAGAATGTTTTCCAGCGTGTCGTCAATCTCACGAACCTTCAGCTCGTCATCCGTGCCCGGAGTGATCTCGAACACCTGGAGGGGTCCAAGGATGCCCGGATGCACCGTGAACTTATCCACGTCGATCTGGGTAAACACCGTGTCAAGATGCATGAAAGCACGGCTGTTGGGGATGTTGAAGGCCAGGATGGTGCGGATGGTAGAATCTTCGCTGGCGAAGATGTTTTTGGCGATCATGTCGATAGCGTCCGGCTCGGTGCGCTGAGAAATGCCGATGGCCAGCACCTTGTCGTTCAGGTTGAGGATGTCGCCGCCCTCAATGTGGAAGGGGTTGTAACGGTCGAAGTATTTCGTCACATAGCCCTTGAAGTCGGGATGATAGTTGAAGATGTATTCCGCATAGATGGTCTCGCGGTTACGCGTGACGGAATACATTCTGTTCAGGCTGACGCCGTTGCCAATGGAAGCAAACGGGTCACGCGTGAAGTACAGGTTGGGCATCGGGTCGATGATCAGCTTGCTGGGCTCGCTGACGAGGTCCACCAGAGAGTTCTCCACGTCCACATCGAACTCGTTCAGGTTCACGCCTTCCATCGTCTTCAGAACAAGCTCTTTGTTGTTCTTGATTTTGTCCAGGTGATCATATACGATCTTCTGCCAATGTTTGGTGCGGATGCCCGCCTCGCTGATGAACTGCTCCAGGAACTGTTTGCGCACAGCAGGATCCGCATCCAGCACTTCAGCCATCAGGTCTTCCAGATAAACCACTTCTACGCCGTTCTCGCGCAGGATCTCGGCAAAGCGGTCATGCTCAGCCTGAGCAACTTTCAGGAAGGGGATATCGTCGAACAGAAGACGCCCCAGCGTGTCAGGCGTGAGGTTCAGCAGTTCCTTGCCGGGCCTGTGAAGAAGCACTTTTTTGAGCGGCTTAATTTCGCTCGTTACATGGATACCAACCATTGTCTTGTCCTCCTGTAATGAAAATCTGTTTATATTTCGCCCGTGGCCCCTGTCAAAAGCCACGAACGCTGCGACTCGACATGTGAAAGGCAAATACATCCCGCGCGTGCACTCGCGGCGCACTCGCCCTTCACAGATGTGTGAGTTTCTGGTTCCATTATAACGCATCTGTTTTGTTAAAAGGGATTTTTGACGCCATTTTTATTGTAAAAATCCCATATTTTCTCCATATCCGGTGTATAGATTTTAGGCTGTTTTGTTCAATGTGAACAAATGGCGTGTTAAATGTTTGACAAGTGTGCCAAATTGTATTCTCACCTGTTTGTTACATTCTGGCCCGCGGCAAATATACATTTTGACGGTTTCATTCTTCAAAACCGTTATTTTTGGCCTTGTGTTTTGCCATTGTTATTAGTATAATAAATAAAACGTGTCGCAATGGCGAAAAACGCGACGCCGCCTGCGTTGAGGGGCAGGCGAAAAACACATAGAGTGAGGAGAAGCCACATGAACAACATTGAACAAAGCCTGACAAGCGCGATCACAAAGGCTGTGAACGACGTCTACGGCATGGAACCGCAGGCGGGCCTTGTGATGGTGGAGATCCCGAAAGACACCGCGAACGGTGATTATTCCACAAATATCGCCATGAGGCTCCCGAAGCTTGTGCACAAAGCGCCGCAGGAAATTGCGAAAGCCATTGTGGAAAAGCTGGAACAGAGCCTTGATATCGTAGACACAATCGAAATTGCCGGCCCCGGGTTCATCAACTTCCGCATGAAGAAAACAGCCATCTCCAGCATCATCAACACCGTGTTGGAGAAAGGCTCCAAATATGGCCAGAACTACTCCGGCAAACGCGAGAGCGTGCTGGTGGAATATGTTTCTGCAAACCCCACGGGCAACCTGCACCTGGGCCATGCACGCGGCGCTGTATGGGGCGACTGCATGTGCCGTCTGATGAAAGCCAGCGGATACGATGTGCTGCGTGAGTACTACATCAATGACGCCGGCCACCAGATGTGGGTGTTTGGCCAGAGCGTGTATGCCCGTTACTGCGAATTGTTCGGCAAAACGGATTATCCCGTGCCCGAAGACGGCTATCATTCGCCGGATATCATTGACATCGCTCAAGAGATCAAAGACAAAGTGGGCGATAAATGGCTGAGTGCCTCTGAAGAAGACGCCATCAAGTTCTTCAAAATGGAAGGTTATCATATTCAGCTTGCCAAAATTGAGCAGGATCTTCACGAATTCGGCTGCGACTTTGACAGCTGGGTGAGCGAACAGTGGATCGTGGATGAGGGCCGCGTGGACGAAGTTCTTCCCGTGTTCGAAAAGGAAGGCCTGATGTATGAAGAAGACGGCGCTGTGTGGCTGCGCACGTCGAAATTCGGCGATGACAAAGACCGCGTGCTGAAGAAAAAAGACGGCGCCTACACCTACCTGACGCCGGATATTGCCAACCACATGTTCAAATATGAGCGCGGCTATACCAAGCTGATCAACCTGTGGGGTGCTGACCACCATGGTTATATTCCCCGTATGAAGGCCTCCATCGCTGCCCTGGGGCATGACCCGAAGAGCCTTGACATCGTGCTGATCCAGATGGTGCGCCTTGTGGAAAACGGCCAGGAAGTAAAAATGTCCAAGCGCACGGGCAACGCCGTAACAATCCGCGAGCTACGTGAAGATATCGGTAATGATGCCACGCGTTACTTCTTTGTGGAACGTGCCGTAGACACCCACATGGATTTTGACTTGGGCCTTGCCCGTTCTCAGACCAGCGAGAACCCCGTGTTCTACGCCCAGTATGCGCATGCCCGTATCTGTGCTGTGTTGCGCCAGGCACCGGAAGTTCAGCCGCGCTCTGAGTACAGCCTGCTGACCAGCGAAAAAGAGATTGCGCTGCTGAAGCATATTGCTGCGTTCACCGATACGGTTGCGGACGCTGCTGCCACATATGCCCCCAACAAGATCTGCAATTATGTGCAGAAACTGGCGCAGTACTTCCACAGCTTCTATGGCGCGCACAAAATCCTTGGCAATGAAGACCCCGAGCTGACCAACCAGCGTCTCGCCCTTCTGCAGGCAACCAAGATCACGCTTGCGAACGCGCTGGATCTGATTGGTGTAAGCGCCCCCGAAAAAATGTAACTGCACGGCTTTGCCGTGATATTCTGTGCCCCGGCCGCGGTGCGGGCGGGGCACAGCCGTTTTGTGTGAGGTTTCTGCTTTTGCGGCAACCTCTGTATATCCATGCGTAAAGGAGGCCCACCCCAATGGGCAATCAGATTACTGAGATCCAGGATCAGTACTGTTCCAGTTACGATAAGCGAAAATTGTGCAGCTTCGATATCGAATATATCGATACTCCTACGAAGCCGTTGATCCATCAAACCGCGCGCTATCTGTTTTTTACCAAAGGGCATGGCCGCATGACGGTGGACAGCAAAAGTTATGAAATATGTCCGCATACGTTTGTTGCCGTGCTTCCGTGGGAGATCACCGAAATCACGCAGGTAGACACTCCCCTGGAGTTTTTCAAAATCATTTATAATTCCGACTTTATCAACAACACCATCAAGTTCGGATATAATACAGGCAACAATTTTTTCAACATCCTGTCCAGCGTACAGGCCACCCCCATTGTGCAGTGCACAGATGAAGAGGCCTCTGTCATTTTGCGTGTATTGAACGAGATCAAAAGTGAAACGGGCATCGAATCCATCCTGGACGTGCCGGAAGAACGCGAACTCTCTAATGTATATGTAACCAACAAACTGATGGAACTGCTGATCCACTTCACCAGATTTGCGCGCAAACGAGATTGTCGTAACGAAAAAGGCGATTCCATCGAGTTGGACGAGCGCGGCGCTATCTTCAAATACATATACTCGCACCTGAACCAAAAGCAGACTTTGAGCGAACTTTCCAGCCTGTTTTACATGAGCGAATCTTCCATCAGCAAATATGTGATGGACGTAACCGGCCTGACATTCAGTGACCTTGTAAACGAAATGCGCATCGTAAAGATGATGGATCTTTTGATGTACACCGATATGACGTTGAATGAGCTTGCGGAAATGACAGGATTTGTGGACGCATCTCACGTACTGAAGGTGTTTTCAGCCCGAACAGGTGTTACCCCCAAAGAGTATCGCAAAATTTATGCCGGTACGAACAACCTGTTCAAGGAACGCGAAAAGAGCGTAAGCTTTGAAGTATTCAACTATATTTACCACAACTTCCAGGAGGATCTGAAGATCCAGGCTGTAGCCGATAAGTTTGGCGTAACGGTGGTGGAACTGAATCGGATCCTTCTGTTCCAGGCCGAGCGCAATTTTGAAGATTTTCTGAACTATCTTCGCGTCAATAAGGCGTGCGAGCTGATGCTGTCCACCAAAATGAGCATCACCGACATTGCTATTGAAGTTGGTTACAACACGGTAAAAACCTTCAGCCGTAATTTTGTGAAGTTGAAAAATATGACACCTGCTACGTTCCGCAAGCGCATCATTTTACAGCGTGGCGGCGAAAGCATCCCGGATGAGCAATCTGTCGGCTGAACCTGCACGCACTCGCCGGCCTTGGGTGCCACAATGGGAGGATTCTGCTTGGAAAAAGTGAAAAGCATCAAGGATATCGCCCGCATGGCTGGCGTCTCCACGGCTACGGTCTCCCGTGTGATCAACCAAAACGGCCGGTTTTCCAAAGAGACGGAAGAGCGTGTGCGCCGCATTATCCAGCAAACAGAATATGTGCCCAACATGAGCGCCAAAGGCCTGCGCACCAGCCGCACACGTGTGGTGGGCATCATTGTTCCAGATATCACAAACCCGCATTTTTCAAGCCTTGTGCTGAAGCTGGAGATCAACTTGTTCCAGCGCGGATATTCGTGCCTGATTTGCAACACGAACGAATCGGAAAAACTGGAGCGCAAGCATATTCAGTCTCTTGCTGCACAAACTGTCAGCGCAATCGTACTGATTTCCGGCACACGCAATTATTCTGAACTGGGCAATTTGCCTGTAGTATATGTGGACCGGCCTTCCCGCAGTATGGATAACAACTGCATCATGATCGAATCCGATAATGAGGAAGGCGGTTATCTTGCCACAAAGGAACTTCTGGATGCCGGTTGCCGCAGCATCGTTATTCTGAAATGCCTGAGCAACGACGCAAACCAAATTGCCCGCTACACCGGGTTTCAGCGTGCTTTGGCGCAGCGCGGCCTTGCAGAGCAGGAAAACACATTTGTCAACCTGCCCGAAGTTT
>CAMBHV010000020.1 GCA_945867255.1 uncultured Clostridia bacterium | reverse complement strand
ACAAAGCAGCACACCCTGGAAACGGTGCAGGCCCTGACAGCCAAGTTCCCGCTTTATGAGTAAGAAAAACACATATGGAAAGGCAGGCCGGTAATCATGATCCTGACAACAACCCCCACCGTGGAAGGGCACACCATCGTAGAGTATAAAGGCATCGTATTTGGCGAAGTGATATCGGGTGTGGATGTATTCAAAGACTTTTCCGCCGGCATCAGCAATTTTTTTGGCGGACGTTCAGGCACATATGAAGAGGAACTGATGAAAGCGCGCGAGGCGGCTTTGGCCGAAATGGAACAGCGCGCCGCGGCCCTTGGTGCCAATGCTGTGGTGGGCGTGGACATGGATTATGAGGTGTTGGGCTCCAATAACGGCATGCTGATGGTGACGGCAAGTGGCACTGCAGTGGTGGTGTAAGCGGATTCTGCACATGCAGCGAAATACTTTATATGGAAAAGGCTCTGTGGAATGGTATTCCACAGAGCCTTTTTATTCGATACAGGGTTTAAGCGGTTGTTATGCATAAAAATCGCATAAGAAATTTGGAAGTGTCCATCGAAAAACCGTATTGCAGCCCATGGAATATAATAGAGAATATTGTACGAACAGCCTGGAAAAGCTGGGGGGCACGAAGGTGGAACTTCTGGCCGGGCATCCCGGCCTGTGGCTGGACCACAAGGGCTTTGAAGACACGCGTCCCATCCGCCGCATGCTGGAGGACAGGCACATTCAGTGCCCGGTGATCACGCCGGAAAATTGCGAATTTGCCTACCAGTATGCGGCGCCGGAAAAAGAGCAGTTCGAGCGTAGCTTTCAGTATTTTGCAAACGGCATCCGCATGGGCGCGGAACTGGGCGCAAAAATCCTGATGGCCAATTCCGGATGGGGCTACTGGAACGAGTCGTTTGATGAAGGCATCAAACGTGCGGCTGAGATGCACAGCCGTCTGTGCGAAGTGGCTGAGGAATATGACATGTATATCGCGTGCGAATCGCTGCGTCCACAGGAATCGTTAATCGGCGAGACACTGGGTAAGGTGAAAACATTGTTTGATATGGTGAACCATCCGCGGTTCAAAGCTATGGTGGATCTCACGGCCATGGCCGTATCCGGCGAGAGCATTCAGGATTGGTTTGACGTGTTCGGCACCGAGAACATCATCCATGCCCATTTTGTGGACGGAAACCCCTACGGTCACCTTGTGTGGGGCGAGGGCAACCGCAATTTGCAAAAGGACTTGGAAGTGATGATCGCGAACGGCTACCAGGGTGTGTACAGCCAGGAGCTTACGGACGCAAGCTATTTTGCAGATCCGTATGACGTGGACAAACGCAATGTGTGGAGTCTGTTCCAATATGCGGAGTAACCGGATCTGTGAAAATGAAAAACTCCCTCTCGCCTTTTTGGGGCGAGAGGGAGTTTTTTTGCAAAGGGAAAGGTGCCTCAGTTGTGGCGCACAAGTTTTACAAGCTGGATTACGGCTGTGGGCGCAAAGGCAAGCGCAACGATTTGCCCAATCTGCGCAGCGCCCAGCGGGGTAACCGCGAACAGCCCGCTCAGTCCGGGCACAAACAGCACGGCTGCCAGAAGCAGCACACCGCCTGCAAAAGCGGCCAGTGAGGCGCGGTTCGTGCCAAACCCAAGATGGAAGATGTCTTCCTTGCCGCGGCAGTTGAAGCCGTGGAACAGGCGCGCCAGGGTAAGTGTGGCAAATGCCATGGTGGCGGCAGCTGATGCACCACCAAAGGAAAGGCCAAGGTAGAATGCGGCCATGGTGGCAATGGCAATCAGGGCGCCCTGGCCGAACACGCGCGTAGCAACAGCTTTGTCCAGAATGGGGGCTTTGGGGTCGCGCGGCTTCTGATCCAGCAGGCCGGACCTTGTGGGTTCCATACCGATGGCGATGGCGGGCAAAGAGTCTGTCAACAGGTTAATGAACAACAGATGCACCGGTAAAAACGGAACGGGTAACCCCATTACAGAGGCATATACTACGCACAGGATACCGGCCATATTTCCCGAAAGAAGAAATTGGATCGCGTTTTTGATGTTGGTAAATACACCGCGCCCATTTACCACCGCTTGCACGATAGTGGCAAAGTTATCGTCGGCCAAAATCATGGAAGCTGCGTCCTTGCTTACCTCTGTGCCGGTGATGCCCATGGCCACGCCGATATCGGCCTGTTTCAAAGCGGGGGCGTCGTTGACGCCGTCGCCCGTCATGGACACGATATTGCCCCGGCGCTGCCAGGCGGACACGATGCGGATCTTGTGCTCCGGCGACACGCGCGCATATACGGACACTTTGGCCAGCACTTCATCCAGCGCGGCGTCATCCATGGCGTCCAGTTCCACACCGGAAAGTGCCATGTCTCCGTCCGAAAAAATGCCGATCTGCCGTGCAATGGCACGCGCGGTAGTTTTGTGATCGCCCGTGATCATAATAGTGCGGATACCTCCGCGCTTTGCATCTGCCACTGCCTGGATAGATTCCGGGCGCGGCGGGTCCATCATGGCCACCAGGCCTACAAAGGTATAGTGTGCCTCATCTTCCAGCGTTAGATCATGCACATCGTCCAGTGCACGCATGGCGAAGGCCAGCACACGCAGGCCATCTTCCGAGAGTGAGTCATTTGCACGCATGATATCGGCGCGATGCGCATCGGTCATGGGCACAGGCCCGTCGGAAGTAAGCAGGAAGTCTGAACGTTGAAGCAACGTGTCGATAGCGCCCTTGGTGAGCAGCGTGGGCACGCCGTCCAGCACGTGCAGCGTACTCATCAATTTGCGGTCTGAATCAAATGAAAGCTCTTTTAAGCGCGGGTGATATTCCCGATACATCGTCTCGTCGATGCCCAGCTCGTCACCGATCTGTACCAGTGCTACTTCGGTTGGGTCGCCAATGGCGGTGCCCTCTGCTTCATTTGTGGTGGCATCGCTGGCAAGCAGGCCTATCTTTACCAGAAGACGCTGAGGTTCGCTGGCAAGTTGAAGGTCTGCTCTGTCCACAAGGGTGCCATCGGCCCAAAGTTTCTGTACGGTCATGCGGTTTTGCGTCAACGTGCCCGTTTTATCCGAACAAATCACCGAAACGGCGCCAAGGCTTTCCACGGCTTTTAAATCTTTCAAAATGGCGTTCTGCTTGGCCATTTTCTGCGTGCTCATGGCAAGCACAATGGTGACGATAGATGAAAGTGCCTCCGGAATGGCGGCAACCGCCAGTGCCACAGCAAACATCAGAGAATCCAAAAGAGGCATGTGGCTGCGGAACAAAGAAAGCAGAAAAACGCCTGCGCACACAACAAGGATCACAGCGGCCAGTTTGCCGGAAAAATCATCCAGGCTTTTTTGCAGCGGCGTGCGGCGCTGCTGGGTCTGGTTCATCAATGAGGCAATTTTTCCAAGTTCTGTCTGCATGCCCGTGGCGGTAACAAGTACGCTGGCACGCCCATAGGTGACAAGTGAGCCGGAGAACACCATGTTTTTCTGGTCGCCTAAAGCGATTGTGCCATCTTCCAACACGGCGTCTGTCTTTTCCACGCTCTCACTTTCGCCCGTCAAAGAACTTTCGTTTACTTTTAAAGAAAAGTTCTCCAAAATACGGCCGTCGGCGGCAACAAGGTCTCCAGCTTCCAGAAGAAGGATGTCGCCGGGAACCAGCTGTGCCACGGGCAGTTCTGTTCGCTGGCCATTTCGCAGCACCTTCGCACTGGGGGAGGACATTGCTTTCAGGCTGGCCAGGGATTTTTCTGCTTTGAAATACTGTACCGTGCCCAGCACGGCGTTCAGAAGAAGTACGGCAAAGATCACGATGGTGCTTTCCACATTTCCGGACAGCATGGAAATAATGGCGGCTACAATAAGGATAAGAACAAGCAGATCCTTAAATTGGCCGAAAAACACGCTGGCGGCAGATTTCTTTTTGCCTTCGCTGAGCTGGTTTGGGCCGTACTGTTCCTGACGTGCACGCACCTGTTCGTCATTTAGCCCGCCAGCTGAGGCGGAAAGACGCTGCAGAGCCTGCTCGGCAGGTTCGGAATAATAGGGCTTGGACATGGTTTTGACCTCCTGTCAAATAAATGCTGAAATCCGTATCAGTGTACAAGGGGGCAAGTTTATCGGCTGGCTTTGTGCAATGGCAAAAAGCGCGGTTTTCCCTTGTATATTGACGCTGGTATCGGCACGGTTGAAAAACATACGGGCCTTGCCGATGCGGGTACGAAAACATGCACATGGAAGGGCAATAAAAAAAGACTTTTCGACGGCTGGCGAACCGTCGAAAAGTCTGATTACCGAACGAAAACGGCGTGTGTCACCAGGCTCTTTATAGAAACCGGAATGTTGACGGCACACACAGAAGAAATATTCTTCTGCAACGACTCCCTTTTCAACTGTGCTATTCTGTTTTCGAAAGCCCCGATGCAATGCACCGGAATGTAATTATCACTATAACATGCCGAGCAAGGGAAGTCAACGGTGAATCGCCCCGGAATTTGATTTTTTGTATGATTCGCATTGGCAAACACTGTGACAAAACGGGGTTGTACATTGTCAAACCGGCCCGGCTCGGTGTATAATAAAATTGCTATCAAATATAAAGTGACGGATAAAACAAAGGGGGCCTTGCCCATGGCATATATCGATTGCAAACTGAAAAGCCAGCTTCTTCAAAGAACGGTAACGGTGAAACTATACTTTCCAACCGATTTGCCTGCCGAGGTAGGTAACACGGTGAAAGGTGTTCTGACATTGCTGCACGGCTATACCAATTGCGGGGAAGATTGGTTGCAGATGACGGCTGCCGCGCGATATGCGGCAGACAACGGTCTTGTGCTCATCATTCCGGATTGTGACAACTCATTTTACCAGAACATGGTATACGGCGGGGCTTATTATTCCTTTATGACAGAAGAACTTCCGCTTTTGCTGCGCACCATTTTTCGCTTGTCGCCGCCGCGCAGCCAGAATTATATTGCAGGGCTTTCCATGGGAGGATATGGTGCGCTGTATCTCGGCCTTTCCCGGCCGGATATCTGGGCAGGCTGCGCCAGTTTTTCCGGTGCGGTAGATATTTCTCTGATGCTGCGGGATCCAACCATCCCTGGCGTGCGTGAAACATTTGCCCCTATTTTTGGAGATGGCCTGGCCCTTCCGCCAACCAGCAATCTGCATTATCTGGCCGGCCAAGTGGCACAACTTTCAGCTGCGCGCCAGCCGAAAATCCTTTTAACCAATGGTTTTCAGGATGAAGAGCCGTATTATATCGCGTTGCAGAATGACACGCTGCATGAAACGATGCGCCGCCTGCCGCTGGCGCATTACAAACGTCTGCAGTGGAACGGTGTACACGAATGGAACTTCTGGGACAGAAGCCTTGTGTATGCCATCGATTATTTCTTTGCACCAGGCTATGCAGCTAAAAAACTGGGCGATTGGCGCAGTGGCGCTGTAGAATCGGGCTGCGAGGCCTGAGTGCCGTGTATCATTTGAAAAAGGAGGGGCAGCCATGAGCAGCCCTTTGGCGGAAAGGCTGCGCCCCCGCACACTGGATGAGGTGTGCGGGCAGCGCCATTTGCTGGCACCGGACTGTGTGTTCCGGCGCGCGGTGGACACCGGGCGTGTGCCGAACATGATCTTTTATGGGCCGCCCGGTGTGGGAAAGACCACTGTGGCGCGCATTCTGGCAAAAAACAGCGGCATGCTTTTGCATCAATTAAACGGAACATCTGCCGGTACGGCGGACATTAAAAGCGTGTTGGCCGATGTAGGTACGTTTGGTGCGCACAGCGGGGTGCTTTTATATTTGGATGAGATCCAGTATCTAAATAAAAAGCAGCAGCAGAGCCTGTTGGAGTGCCTGGAGGATGGCAGCGTCACGCTGATTGCGTCTACTACGGAAAACCCTTATTTTTATGTATATAACGCACTTCTTTCCCGTGCGACGGTGTTTGAGTTTAAACCACTTTCTGAAACCGATGTGTTGCAGGGGCTGCAGCACGCGTTGTGCCGTCTGAGCGAAGAAGGCACACCTCTGCAAGCCGAGGATGGCGCACTGACCCTTCTGGCTAAGAGCAGTGGCGGTGATATGCGCAAGGCGTTGGGAAATCTTGAACTTGCTGTGCTTGCAGCGCGCAGGCGGGAAGATGGCACCTTGCTGCTGACACGGCAGGATGCAGCCCAGGCGGCCCCTCGCGCCGCCATGCGGTACGACAAAAGTGACGACAGCCACTACGACTGCATTTCGGCCTTGCAGAAGAGTATTCGCGGGTCGGACCCGGACGCTGCCGTGCATTATCTTGCGCGCATTTTAGAAGGCGGCGATATGCTTTCGGCCTGCCGCAGGCTACTGGTGATTGCGGCAGAGGATATTGGCCTTGCATATCCAATGGCAATGGCAGTGACGAAAGCATGTGTAGATAGCGCATTACAGCTTGGCCTGCCAGAGGCACAGCTACCGTTGGCAGAGGCGACTGTGCTGCTTGCCACTGCTCCTAAAAGCAACAGTGCGCACAACGCAATCTTGAAAGCGATAGAAGATGTGCGTGCAGGAAAGGCAGGGCCTGTGCCTCGCAAACTTCAGAACCAGCATTTTGATGGAGAAGACGCAATACACAAGGGCCAGAACTATCTGTACCCGCATGATTATCCTGGCCACTGGGTTGCGCAGCAATATCTTCCGGATAATCTGCGCGGCACCGTATATTATGAATATGGTGATAATAAAACCGAGCAGGCGGCCAGGGTATACTGGGAAAAAATCAAGCGCTGAGTCTGCACTGCCCGGGCGATGCCGGCTGTGGGCTGATCGCCTGCGCCGGCTGTTTTGTATTTGCGGCCGGGGTGAATGTGCCTGCTGGCCTGCGAAAGGAGACGCGGTTTATGAAACGCGAAGAACAAACCAATACACCCCTTTGCCAGCTTCGTGCGCTGACGCTGGACGAAAAGGCGGCATTGCTTAGTGGGCAAGGGTTCTGGCGCACAAAGGCCATCCCAGCGAAAGGCATCAAAAGTTTATTTATGGCAGATGGCCCTCATGGTGTGAGAAGAGAAGATAAACTGCATGCTTGTGCGAACAAGGGGCCAAGCATACCGGCTACCTGCTTTCCTTGCGAGGGAACGCTGGCCTGCTCGTTTGACGCCCAGCTTGTGCGCCAGGTTGGGCAGGCCATGGGCCAGCAGGCAGCGGCACAGGGCGTAGGGCTTCTGCTTGGCCCGGGGCTGAATATGAAACGCAGCCCTTTGTGTGGGCGCAACTTCGAATATTTTTCAGAAGATCCACTGCTTACCGCAGTACTTGGCTGTGCCATGGTGGAAGGCATACAGGCAGCCGGTGTAGGGGCGTGTGTCAAGCATTTTGCCGTAAATAATCAGGAACAAAAACGCATGAGTATTTCGGCAGAAGTGGACGAGAGGGCTCTGCGTGAAATATACCTGCGCGCGTTTGAATTGGTCATAAAACATGCACGCCCCGCTGCCGTTATGGCAAGTTATAATAAGGTGAACGGCGTATATGCCTGTGAAAATAAGGAACTTTTACGGCATATTCTGCGTGAAGAATGGGGGTTCTCCAGCCTTGTGGTAAGCGACTGGGGCGCTGTGGCAGACCGTGCTGCGGGCGTGGCGGCCGGGCTGGATTTGGAAATGCCTTCATCCGGGGGCATCAACGACAAGGCCGTTGTACAGGCCGTAAAAAACGGCACGCTTGAGATGGCCGACGTGGATAAGGCTGCATTGCATGTGTTGCAGGCGGCATATCGTTATGCTCTGCCCTCTGTGTCAAATCCGTCTGCTCCACCGGCACAACATCATGAACTTGCTGTGCGGGCAGCGGAAAAAAGCGCGGTGCTTTTGAAAAATGAAGGATTATTGCCCCTTGCGCCAGACGAAGATGTGGCATTGATCGGGGCACTGGCCGGGCCGGATTTCAAATATCAGGGTGCGGGCTCCAGCTTTGTAAACGCTGCCCAACCGGAGTGCCTTCTGCGTGCTATGCGCAGCGCGGGCCGTACGGTTCGCTATGAGCCGGGCTATTGCGCCCGGCGGGATGAGCCGGATGTGGCCATGGCGGCACGGGCTGTACACCTTGCAAGCCGTGCGCACACCGTAGTGTACTGCATGGGCCTGACAGACTTATACGAAACAGAAGGGTATGATCGTACACACCTGCACCTGCCCCGCAACCAGCTTGTTCTTTTGCAGCGCCTGGCTGCTGTAAACAAGCGTATTGTGGTTGTGCTGGCTTCAGGTGGGGCTGTGGAAACAGGGTGGATGAAATATGTAAAGGCCGTGCTGTACATGGGCCTTGCAGGTGAAGGCCAGGGCCAGGCGGCTCAAAAGTTGCTGTATGGCTTGTGTAATCCCTGCGGAAAGCTGGCAGAGACATGGCCGATACGTCTTTCTGACACCCCGGCGTATTATCACTTTCCTATGGGGCCGCGCAGTGTTAGCTATAATGAAAGTATATATATTGGATACCGCTATTACGATAAAGCACAGGCAGCGGTGGCTTTTCCGTTTGGATATGGGCTTTCTTATACCTCATTTGCTTATTCTTCTTTGCGGCTTTCTACGGGAAATCTGCCGGAACATCAGGCGCTGGAGGTCTCATTACGTGTGAAGAATACCGGCCTGCGTGCAGGGCGGGAGACAGTACAGGTGTATCTTTCTCACCGGGATTCTTCAGCGCATCAGCCGGTTCGTACATTGGCAGGTTTTGCGGCGGCAGAACTTGAGCCGGATGAAGAGACTGTGCTGCGGATCATGGTGCCGCGCACAGCATTGGAATGTTGGGATCCACAACGCCATTGTTTTGTAGTGGAAGCAGGAGAATATGAAATCTGTGTGGGGTCAAACAGCCGGCAGTTACCTCTGCGTGCAACGCTAATGGTGCAGGGCAAGGCAATGCTGCTTACATCTGTACACAGCGCACGGGGCCCTTACGGCAGCTTTTGCGACAACACATTCTCAGATACCGGATTTGAAGCTGTGCTGGGGCGGCGCTTGCCACGGAAAAACACAGCGCCGGTGCGCGGAGAATATACCGATGATACAACACTTGGGGAAATGCGTGGAATGCCGGCCCGTATGCTTTGGAAAGCTGCGTATGCCGTGGCGCGTTGTGGGCTGAGATTTTCAAAAAATCCGGCGGTGAACCGCCGTGTCAGCTTCGCAAGCACAAAAGATCTGCCGTTCAAAAATGTGCGTTTGAATGCAGGTGCACTTTTAGGGGAAAAGGGCACTTACGGGTTGTTGCGCCTTTTGAATGGCCGTGTCGCGATGAGCAAACACGACAAAAAATAAAGACAGCAGGTTGAAAAGAGGGCGCACCCGATTGGGTGCGCCCTCTCTGTGCGAAACGGGAAAAGCGATACGATGTGGGCACCTATATGATCCCACTCAGGTTCTGTGCGCAAAAGAGTGCAAAACTTTTCTGCTTTTTGCAGAAAGTGTGCGCCTGTTTGATGGCATATAGATGAACTGCTTTCTGCAAACTTTGCACCGGTTGGTTTCGAATGTAAATTGGCCCACGGGAGAGATAGGTGCGCATGCTTTTTGTGCGGAAAATTTATCTAAACCATCCTTTTTCCGTTTGTAAACTGTCCGTTTGACATAACACCTATACTGCAAAAAACAAAAGGATAATCTCATCCGGTGTGATGTTTTATACACGGCACGGGCACTCATTGTGTTTCAAAGGTTTACTGCGATGCAAATTTAAACATTTTACCTATATTTAACCAACATATAATTGATTTTTTGTAACGTACACACTATAATGAAGATGCTAGAGGCGGGTGCTCTCACTGCGCTTAACTGTGTGAAGGAGGTCCAGGGCTATGGGTAAATTCGTGGTGTATAAAACAGATACCGGGTATCTGTTCCATCTGAAGGCCGGCAACGGGGAGACAATCGGCACTTCAGAATTATATGCCTCGCTGGCTGCGTGCCGTATGGGTGTTGCCAGTGTGCAGGAAATTGCACCATTTGCCGCACTGCAGGACCTGACTGTAGCCACTGCTCAAAGTATGGAAAATCCGAAATTCGAAGTGTATAAGGATGTGGCAGGGGCATTTCGGTTCCGTTTGAAAGCCGCAAACGGTGAGGTGGTGCTTGCCAGCGAGGGGTATACAGCGAAAGCCTCCTGCGAGCATGGTATCTCAAGTGTACGGCGCAACGCGGCAAATGCCATCCTGATCGAGCCAGCACGTTAAAGGGTTCCAGTTTTGTATTGGGCCGTATTATGCCCAAGTAATGCCGGCCTCAAACAAGGCCGGCATTTTTTGTAACGTGATGCAGAGAATTTCGTCTGTTATGGTAATGGAACATATCCTTTGTGACACCCGAAAGGAGGAGTTTGAACATGCGTAAAAACAGCGGAAAAAAATACATTGCACTGATTGTTGTTTTTGCTTTGTGTGCAGCGCTGGTTTCATGCGGTGGGGCTTCTAAAGGAAGTAACACCGGTGCTGCGCCGGGCGATACGGCAGCGGCACAGGACGTTGTGGAGCAGACGAGCCTTGCCGAAGGCGGAACGGAACTGGAACTTCCACAGGACGGCAGAAAGCGTATCATGAATGCACAACTCAGTATCGAGGCGCTGGATTTTGACACAACACTGGAAACACTGTGCCAGGCGGCAGAGCAGGCAGGCGGATATGTTTCCTCCACGCATGTGGAGGGGCAGGCCGAAATGGGCGGGCGTTATGCAGAGTATGAATTCCGCATCCCCGCTGAAAAGTATAGCGCATTTCTTATGGCGGCAGATGGTGCCGGTAATGTTACGCAGAAAAGCGAAAGTGTGCAGGATATCACGGCACAGTATGTAGACGTGGAGGCAAGGCTTTCCAGCCTTGAAACCCAGCGAGAAAGCCTTACTCGTATGTTGGAACAATCTCAGAATGTGGAGACACTCCTTGCAATCCAAAGGGAACTTGCCGATATCCAATATGAAATCGAAAGTTATACCGCTCAAAAGAGAACTTATGATGACCAGGTGGCATATTCAACGGTACAGATTTCGGTATATGAAGTGCGCCGTGTGACAGAGGCCCCACAAAGTTTTGCCTCGCGCCTTGGTTCAGCTTTCCGTTCGGGATGGTATGGGCTTGGGCAGGGCCTTCAGGGTATCGCTGTGGCGTTTGCGGCCATATTGCCTGCGTTGATGGTGTTAGCTTGCGTTGTTTTCATTATATGGGCGCTGGTACGTGTGATGATGCGCCGAAAATCTAAAAAAATGAGGGTGTCGCGTCCGGATACGGGCGGGCCGGTGTTACCCTGTGGCCCGGATGTCACATGCGCGTCTGGGCCGACATCGCATCAGTCTT
>CAMBHV010000019.1 GCA_945867255.1 uncultured Clostridia bacterium | reverse complement strand
CTTGAGCAGATCATCGCCATGCTCATCGCCGATAAACTGTTTAATACCAAGGATGTTATCCTTTGTGTCTTTCTCACTGAACACGTCTGTCTTTAATGCATCCAGCTCTGCCTGCGAGATAGGCGGGATACCATCATAGAAGCCTTCGATCAGAATCTTTCCATCTTTATCGCGCAGGGTGTTCAAAGCCTGCACCAGATGCCATGTTGCGCTGGGCATAATGGCGGCGTACATGGAATGGGCGTCCTTTTCGCTTACCTTCGCATACAGTTCCACATACAGAAGGCCCTTCACACCCATCGTGATCTCTGCCGGGCCGCCTTTTTCACGGTGGCCACCTTCCCACACGTAGCCGTCGCACTGGATCATTTCCGGATGCGCTTTGGCCACGCTCTCAAGATGCGGGCTGCCGATCTCCTCTTCGCCTTCAAAGCAGAACTTCACGTTGAGCGGAAGTTTCCCGTGTACTTTTTGCCAGGCATCCACTGCACACAGGCGTGTCACAAGCCCATCCTTATTGTCTGCCACACCACGGGCATAAATCACGCCGTCGCGGATATCCGCCGAATACGGCGGGGTGATCCATTCGTCGATGGGATCCACCGGCTGCACATCGTAATGGTCATAAAAACCAAAGGTGCGGTCCACTTCGCCCTTGATCTCACCATAGATAAACGGGCTGCCGCCAGTCTCCAGCACCGTGGGCTCTACCCCAAGTTTTTTCAGTTCGTCTACGACCATGCCGGACATTTTTTCAATGCCCTCACCGGTAGCAGCCACACTGGGCTGCCGGCAGAACCGAAGCAGCAGCTCCAGATACTCCTGTTTGTGCGCTTCGATATAGTCGAGTACTTTCTGCACTTTTTCGTCCATAATGAGCCTCCTAAAAAATCTTTTCGGATACTAAATACAGCGTGATATATCCTGTCTTGCGGCATGTTGTATATGGGCATCGATCCATCGCCCACCTAAACGGGACACAATGCCAAACCCGAAAATCAGGCAGGTGAACAGTACCATCACTCCACGTGCCGGCAGCTGGCTGTACAGCCAACCATACAGAAAAGCCCCTGTGCTACTTCCGATCCCCTTACTGGCTACTGTCTTCATTGTCTGGGCCGTGCTGCTTACTTCCTGACTAAAATTGCGTCCTATCATCAGTGTGATGGGCGTCAAAATCAGCGCCTGTGCGCTTCCGCCAATAAAGTGGAACACTGCCACCAGAAAAAACGGGAATTGCGCAAGCCCAACCAGCGCAAGTGAAAGGATGCGCCCACTAAACGCGATAAAACCAAGCATCACCATTGTCTTCGGGCTCAACACTGGCTGAATGGCCGGCATCAGAGAAAAGGCTACTGTCTGGCCAACCATGGCTATCGTAATCAGGATGGAGGTATATTCCGTGGAAAATCCCCTGTCAGACATATACACCGCAAAGTAGGAAAGTGCGCCCGCTTCGGAAAAGCCCCACAACACCATGGTGCCGTAGATATAAGCGGATTGCCAGTTTGTAAACAGCTGCTTCACAGGGACGTGGGCCCTCGACTTTTTCCGCACGCCACTGCTTTCCTTCATCATCAGCGCCATCGCTACGCACAGCGCAGCAAACACCATGCAGATGGGAAACAGCGAAGTTACCCCCAGCCGTGGGATCAACAGCCCCGCAAGAATTGCCCCGCCGCTGTAGCCCAGCGGAGAACCGACACGGAACAGGCCAAAATATCGGGTATCATCCCCCAGCTGTTCCAACAGCAGTTTATCCACAAGGTCACAGCAGGAAACCACAAAATATCCATACAGGGCATAGGCGGCAGCCAGATGTGGCAGCGTGTTCGCCCGGGACATGTATACGATTACAAGGATAATACAGCTAAAGCATACACTTACTGTCAGGCGGGGGCGCCGCGTTTTGTCCGCAAAATATCCTATTGTCATGGCGGAAAGGATCGTCACCACATAAAACAGGCTGTTCAGCATACCAATCTGTACGCTGTTCATACCGCGCATTTCAAAATACAGCCCAAGATATGGAACGAACAACGCCTCCGTGACCCAGTAAAAAATGAAAAACAGAAAATATGGGGCGCCGCGAAGCAGCGGGTGCGCCTTTCCCCCGTCAGACAAGTTCTACCCCAATTCCCTTCTCGCGCAAGGCGGTCACATATTTTTCATCCAATTCTTTTCCGGTAATAACAATGTCGAATTTTTCCAGCGGCGCCACATGCATAAATGCATAAGAACCAAACTTGGTGTGATCGCACAGCAGGATGGTCTTCTGCGAATTTTCAATCATGCTTTGTTTGAGAGGCACATCGTTCTGATTATGGCTCATGATGCCCCCCTGCAAATTCACCGCATCCGCGCCAATGAAAGCCACCTTGGCGTACATCTGGCGAATGGAGTCTTCGGCAAAGTAACCATGAAACCCGAAATATTGGCGGCGGAACACGCCGCCAATCATCAAAAGATCCACATATTCTTTATTTACAAGTTCCAGCGCTACATACAAATCGTAGGTAATGATGCCAAGATGGTTTCGAACCGGGAGTTCCTTGGCCAGTTCCAACACGGTGGAACCTGAATCGAACATAATATTATCGCCTTCATAAATATAGGCGCTGGCAGCCTTGGCGATACGGTTCTTCTCGTCCATGTTCACAGAAAGGCGCATGGCATAGGTGGGATCCAGCGAAGCTGTCTCTTTTGCCTGCAGAATTACGCCACCTCTTGTTTTCTGAAGAGCGCCGCGGCTGGCAAGCTCGTCCACATCACGGCGAACTGTTGCCATGGAGACGTGCAGATACTCCGAAAGTTCTTCCAGTGTAACGATCCCGTCTTCATGTTTGTCGGCAAGCTCCGTGATCAGATGAAACCGTTCTGCTCGTATCATAACCGCATCACCTCCCGTTATTCTTTCAATACATGCATCAACTCACGTGTGGCCGGATACAGGCTGTCATAAACCTGGCGAATCTTTTTGTATTTTTGATGACGCGCCACGTCCGGCTGCAATACCCGGCCCGGTTTTATTACCGAAGCCAAGTGATCAAAGCTTTCAAGCGCGCCTGTGCCAAGTGCCGCCAGAAGCGCACCGCCATAGCTTGCACCGATACTCACCTTGGGAATGCTCAGCGGCTTGCCCAGAATGTCCGCCACAATCTGCATCCATACCGGGTTTTTCGTTCCCCCGCCTACCACCGTTACCATATCCACCGGCAGGCCAAGTTCCTCCATCACCGCTATATTCTGCGCCACTGAAAAGCCAATGCCTTCCAGCGCCGCATGATAAATATGCTCGCGCGTATGCTCCAGCGTAAGGCCAAAAATCACACCGCGCGCTTTTTCATCATTCACCGGGCACCGTTCCCCGGCAAAATACGGCAACACCACAAGGCCATCGCTTCCGGGGGGAACGTCTCGCACGCGCTCCATCATTTCAGCATAGGGTTCTGCCACACTGCCATCCATCAAATCGAAATACAGCGTGTCACGCATCCAGCGTGTCAGCGTGCCTGCGGTATTGGTCCCGCCGGACACACTGTAGGTACCCGGCACTGTGAAATTTCCGCCATGCAACCTGTGGTCATACACCATATGATCTGCACAATAGTAGAAAAACAGTGAAGAGCCAAACTGGAACATCACTCGGCCTGGTTTCACAATTCCCACGCTGATTGCTTCGCTTGTGGAATCTCCCGTGCCACAAATCACCGGCGTTCCCTCGGCCAGGCCCGTTTCCTGCGCTGCCTGTGCCGTAACGTGGCCTGCAATGTCATGCACATACATGGTACGCGCCAGCTGATCTTCCCGGCAGAAAAGCGCCGTTTCCTGCGAATTGATCTGTCCATCCTCCGTATAAAGCGGTTTGAAGGAAGACTTGGCCAGAAACTGATCGATCACATACTCGCCCGTGAGTTTCGCCGTAATATAGGACGAACCTGTAAGGAATTTATAGGCTTTCGCATATACGTCCGGTTCGTTTCGCTTGATCCAAAGAATTTTCGGGGCGATGTCATCTGAGCAAAGCGTATGCCCGAACAGCTGTTTCACCTTTTCCGGCCCATAATGCTGGTTCAAAAAGGCGATCTCTTCACTGGCACGTGCATCGATGCCGTACAAAATGGCTTTCCGCAACGGGGTGCATGTTTCATCTACCGGCAGGCAGTCACATCCCAGTACATCTGCCCCCACGCCAACGATATCTTTTGGGTCTATTCCCGAATCCTGCAAAAGCCCCTTGGATACTTCACAGAAATCATGCCACCATACGGCTTCCGCATCCTGTTCGAAGTAATTCGGCTTCGGGTTCTCCATTTCGTGTTTTGCAGAATGGACAGCCACCACATCATATGCTTCATTTACAAGCACGCCTTTTGTCTCAAACGTGCCCACATCTATGCCAAGATAATACTTTGCCACGAAACTTTCACCCCATCGATCTATCCAGCTGTGCGGTTACACCGAGATGCACAGCCGCATATCACATTGCATTGCGATATGCCTTCACGATATTCATGATCTCCTCCACACGGGCGGGATCCACATTGTTCTCAAATTTTCCATCTGTTTTAAAGGCCGTGCCAACACAAGCGCCATCGCTGACGTCAAGTTTTTCCTTTGCCGTCTTCGCATTGAACCCTGTGTTGCAGAACACCGGTACGTTCCCGGCCACACTTTTCACTTCACTGATCAGGTCTGTCTTCGTTTCCGAACCAGCGCTGGCACCGGAAACACAAAGCGCGTCAGGCGCATACCCAAACAGGATCGATTTCGCAACAGTCTTGATATCGCGCTCCACCAGATAGACATCAGATTCCGGATTCACTTTATAGAACATCTTCAAATTATCCAGCCCCAACGCTTTTTTGCGACGCACCACGTTGGCTGCATCCGTTGTGGATAGGCCATATTCACCCATATATGCACCGGTAAATGCACTGCGGATAAAATATGCACCTGTTGCAGCAGCAAGATCCAGGCTTGCAAGCGGGTTCATCACCACATTTACACCATAAGGCACTTTAATTTCCTGTTTCAGACGGCCCACAATGTAGGCGATGGCCGCCACGGTAACATAATCCGCTTTGGTCTGATAGGGCATGCTGAATTCGTCTGCAATCAGAAGGCCATCCACGCCGCCATCCTGCAAAGCGTGAATATCAGCCTGTGCCTGTTTCACCACAGCTTCCAAATCATTGGCATAATACGGATCTCCCGGCAAAGCGCGAAGATGCACCAGTGCGATAATCGGCTTTTCCACGCCAAACAATTCCTTCGTCCACATTGTTCATATACTCCTTTTCATTTTCGTACTTTTCACTTTATTTTTCGTCGTTTTTCACAAAGATGCAAATTATTTCACAATCTAATGACAGCACGCCCGAAAAAACCATCAAAAGTACAAATCTATGAAATTATTGTGACTAATGATAGCATAGTTTTTCTTCTATTGCAAGAGAAAATTGAAACAAATTCGTTATAATATGAAATTTTTTGACAACCGTATTGCACTTATGATATAGTAAAATCATTGGTTTTTCCGCAAATTCCTGTTTTTTACAAAAAAATAAAACCCACATGTCCCCCAACTCGTTTGAAAATTAACAAACGAGTTCTTTTTCCTTGAATTCTTCTTATAAATGTTTTCAAAACATTTCAATAAGTTTCATGTTTTTTCTTTATTTTCTGATTGTATTCTGATTTTTGAATCATTTCATAAGATTTTGCCCTTCATCAGCGCACAACATTTCGCTTTGCCAACCTTAAATCATTGGAACGGTTCTCAGCCAAAACTGAGAAAAATATATTCTTATCTTATTACATTGAAGGAGGAGTTTGCATGCCACATATCAGGCGCGATCAGGTAGCTGGAATGGGAATTCACTATATGTACCATTCCTTTGACTATTTTCTGGAGTGCCAACAGGAACTCGGATTCAAAACCATCGAAATGTGGTGCGGCCGCCCACATTTTTGGCTGGATGATCACGGGTATCAGGACACCAGTGAATTAAAGAAAAAAGTGGAGGCTCATGGGCTGAAAATTGGCGTATTCACACCAGAATGCGCCATGTACAATTATCTTCTGTGCGCTCATGATGAATATGCACGCAAACGTGCTGTAGGTTACTATACCAATGGGATCAAAGCTGCCGGCGAAGTGGGCGCCAAGGTCATGCTTACCAACTGCTGCGGCTGCGATTGGAACGAGGATCCGGAACGTGTATTCGAACGCGCGGTAAATATGCTGCGCATCCTGGCCCCGGTTGCCGCAGACAATGATGTGACACTGGCGGTGGAAACGGTTCGCCCGGAAGAATCCCGCATGATCATCAGGCTTCCGGAACTTGCGCGCCTTTTGAAAGCAGTCGACCATCCAAATGTGAAGGCCGCTCTGGATCTCACCGCTGTTGGTGTGGCAGGGGAAACCGTGAAGGAATGGTTTGAAACTTTAGGCAGCGATATCCGCCACATGCATTTTGTGGACGGACGCCCTTACGGGCATCTTGTGTGGGGGGACGGCCTGCACCCCATGGCAGATTATATTGCACTGATGAACCAATATGGGTATGAGGGGTACCTTGGCCAGGAGATCACAGACGGCCGTTACTTCGCAGACCCTCGCGAAGCTGACCGCCGCAACATGGCAGCATTTGAGCCGTTTTTTGCATAAGGAGGTGCGCATATGAAATTGATCGATATCAGCAGGATCTCCGTTTTGAGCCTTCATTATAATAACTATACGTTGGATTATTTTCTGGACTGCCAGGCAAAGCTGGGCATCAAAAACGTAGAACTTCTTTCTGCCCATCAGGGCCTGTGGATGGATGAATATGGATATCAGGACCCCGCCCCGATCCGGCGGAAGCTGGAGGAACGCGGCCTTTCCTGCCCGGTGTTCACGCCGGAAAACTGCGGCTATGGATATCAGTTTGCTGTAAAAGAACCGGAAGCCATAGACCGTACATTCCGCTATTTTTCCAACGGGATCCGTTTTGGGGCAGAACTTGGCGCTAAAATTCTGGAGGCCAACAGTGGCTGGGGATATTGGAACGAACCGGAGGAAGAAGGATTCAAGCGTGCCGCCGAAATGCACAGCCGTCTGGCTGAAGTAGCCAAAGAGTATGGTATGACGATTGCATGTGAATCTCTTCGACCACAGGAAACGCGCATTGGCTACCGGTTAGACCAGATCAAGCGCTTGTTTGACACCGTAAATCATCCCAATTTTAAGGTCATGATCGACCTCACCGCCATGTGTGTGCAAGGCGAGACTGTACAACGCTGGTTTGACACATTTGGTGCAGAGAATATCATCCACAGCCATTTCCAGGATTGCGACCCATACGGCCATTATGTGTGGGGTGATGGCAAACAGAACCTGCACGACATGCTTTGCGCATTTCTGGATAACGGCTACACCGGCTTATTCAGCCAGGAGCTGACAGATGGAAGTTATTTTGATGATCCCTTCTATCACGACCAGCGAAACATGCGTAATCTGCGCATGTATACAGAGTAAAGGGGGCGTGTAGAATGTCCCGGCTGTTGATGAACCAGCTTGCTGCCACCAATATGGTGTATATGCACTTTTCGTTTGATTATTTTCTGGATTCCATGGATCGTTTGGGCATCCACCGGCTGGAGTTGTATGGATGCAGTACGCATTTTCATTTTTATGACGGAGACACAAACCCGGCACCAGCTATGAAAAAACTTTTAAGACAGCGTGGTTTTCAGGTAGTCTCCTTAATGCCGGAAGAAAACACCTATGCGGTCAACATCGCCGCGCCGGAGGCTCACATCCGCAACAAAACAGTGGAGCAATATAAGCGCTTTATCGAGGCTGCAGCTGAACTGGAATGCCCGCAGATGCTGCTTTGCCCGGGCCGCCCATATTGGGACAAGCCATTTTCTGTAGGATATGCCTGCGGACGAGATTCCGTGGAAAAGCTGGTGCGTCATGGTGAAAAATATGGCGTAACTCTGATGTATGAGAACCTGAACCCGCGGGAATCCCGCCTTGCTACCAATCGGGTCGATCAATTCCGGATGGTGACGGAACTCGATTCTCCCTATCTGAAGTGCTGTATCGATACGGTGCCGGTGGCTTATGCCGGAGAAACTCTAGAACAATACTTTGCCCTGATGGGTGACAAAATCGCTCATATTCATTTGAACGACGGCCGCCCCACCGGCCACATGAAATGGGGCGATGGCACGCAGGACCTGGACGCACATCTTAACGCCATGCGCAAATACAACTATACGCGCACCATCACCATGGAAATGGCAAACGGCAGTTACATGCTGGATCCGGAGCCTCATTATCGCGCCAATATTGAAACACTGCGCGCACACTTTGACGGAGGTGACCTGGTATGAATAAACTGGACATGTCCCGCTTTTGTGTGCTGACAGCACCTTTCCTGCACCACACCCTGGAATATGGACTAGATGCCATTGCGGCCAATGGTTTTTCCAGCATCGAACTCTGGGGCGCCTCGCCGCATTATTGTCTGGATGATTATGACACAGCCAGTCGTGAGCGGCGCGTGCAGGAGATTTGTTCCATGCTTTCTTCACGGGGGCTTTCCATGGCAGTATATCACCCGGAACAGATCCGGCAATACCCCGTGAATATTGCTTCGCCCAATGCATATATCCAAACGCAAAGCATGGATTTCATGCGCCGCTGCCTGGAGGATGCCGCAGCATTCGGTGCCCCCATCATGATGCTGACGCCCGGCTGGGTGTTCGTGAACGATTTCACTGAGACGGATACGCTTCGTGCCATACAGGCCGTACAGCAGCTGGCCGAGTATGCAAAGCCCCTTGGCGTGCGCGTTGCCATGGAAGAACAGGATTCCACCGTCAGCCTGCTTTGCAACACCTTGCCACGCCTTTCCCGGTTTGTGAAAGAGACCGGCGTGGAAGCATGTATGGATATTCCCCTGGCGCTGGAGCACGGAACGGATGTAGACGACTATTACCAGGCTTTCGGACAACTGGCGCATGTGCATTTTTCTGACACAGACGGCGCCGCACTGGGCCAGGGCAATATGGACCTGGATGACACTCTTGCCCGGCTGGATGCGCACGGATATCCCGGAAAAATCAGCCTTGCTCTTTGGGGTGCTGTTCATTACCCGGATCCGGATACCCCGCTGCGCGCCTGCCGTGATTGGCTGCTTGCCCGTAGGGCGAAGTAACACAACACATAAAATCATTTAGAAAGGAAGAACTTTTTGCATGATCTATGAACAGCGTCTTGCACGTGCCAGAAAGGCCATGCGCCATCAGGGCATCGATCTGCTGGTGCTTACGCCTTCCACAGATCTATTCTATTTGACTGGCATGCGTGGCCACCTGTTTGAGCGCTTGGCCTGCTGCGTCATTACCATGGAAGACGTACACTTTATCTCTCCCATCTTTGAACTTGGAAACCTGAAAGAGGATACAAGGCAACTTTTGTGTTGTCATGGATGGAGCGATGGCGAAGACCCCTTTTCCCTCACAGAAAGCCTGCTGCCAAAAAAAGAATGCACAGCCGCTGTAGGCACCGCAGTTCCCAGTTGGGTATTGCTTGGCATGCAGACACTGCGCCCAAACTATCAATGGGTATCGGCGGAAGGGCTGATGCGCGGCCTGCGTATGGTAAAAGACGAAACCGAGTATCAGCTTCTGAAAAAAGTACAGACCAACAGCTGCCGTGCTTTGACCCGTCTTTTGGAGCACGGCATCTGCGGCATGACAGAACTGCAGGCAGGCAAGCTGCTGATGCAATACAGCGACGAAGAAGGGGTGGATTCCCCGGATGGTGTTCCTATCGTAGCCGCAGGCCCTAACAGTGCATTGCCACACCACGTTACCGATAACACGGTCATTCAGCCAGGCGATGTCGTAGTAATCGACTTCGGCGGGGAAAATACCGGAGAAGGCTATATTGCCGATACCACCCGCACCGTTGTCATCAAGCGTGAACCGGATGGCCTGCGAGATATTTACGACATTGTGCGTGCAGCCAACCAGGCTGCTTTCGAAGCTGCAAAGCCGGGAACAGCATGTGAAGATGTAGACAAAGCTGCCCGCAGTGTCATTGAAAATGCCGGATACGGGCCATATTTCACACATCGCCTGGGCCATGGACTTGGGCTGGATGTGCACGAACATCCATATCTTTCCGCCGGTAACCGCCACATCATTGAAGCGGGAAATGTCTTTTCCGATGAACCCGGCATCTATCTGCCCGGTCGCTTTGGAGTTCGCATCGAAGACTTGCTGTTTGTCCACGCCGATGGTGCCGAACGCCTTACCCCACTGGACCACGACCTTCACGTGGTGGATTAATCACAATAATAAAAGCCTCGCTTTGCGAGGCTTTTATTATTCGAAGAGGTTTGTGTTTTACAGCTTTTCAAAATCATGCTATACTGAAGCCATCACTTTTGTATGGAACAGGGGTATCTACCATGCTTTTTTACAGTGCTGTTACCGGTATCAGCGTCTGGATTGCCTGGCTTGCACAAAAAAGTAGAGAATGTACACTGCAGGGGAATCATTGCGTTCCCTGCAACTGGCGTCTGCTGGCCGTCCTTAGTGCTGTACCTCTGTTTTTGGCCATGGCGTTTCGCTACGATGTGGGCACGGATTACCTGCCTATTTATCATAGAATTTTCCTGGAACACGAGCAGGGATTGCACCAGTCTATGGACTGGGACTTCGCTTATTGGCTGATCTTCCGCATTTGCTCCGCACTGTTTGACAGTTCTTGGCCTGTGTTTATCATCAGTTCTGCACTGATCATCGGCTTTTTGTGGGTCTCCGTCTGGAAATTGTCGCCCACACCATGGCTGAGTATCGCTATTTTTGTGGCATCCCGCCAGTTCTTTATCAGTCTGAACGGTGTAAGGCAAAGCACGGCTCTGGCGTTAATTTCTGTATCACTGATTTTTGTGGCACAGAAATCGTTCTGGAAATATGCGCTGTGCGTTGTGGCTGCCTATCTGTTTCATTCCTCCGTTCTCATCTTCCTGCCACTGTATATTCTGGTGTGGATCCCGTTGACCCCATCACTCAGCATCTGTCTGTTGGCGCTTGGCACACTCTTGCGCACCCCGCTTCTCTGGCTGCTGCAAAAAGCAGCCGCCAACACTAAATATGCATGGTATTTTGGAACCGCGCTTGACTCCGATGCCCGGTTTCACCCGCAGACATTTCCTCTCTTGCTGTTTTTATTTGTTGTCATCTGCTTTTGCGCCGCACAAAAGCCCATTCAGAAGGATGAACCTCTGGAACGATTTCTGTTCAACTTAAGTGTCGCCT
>CAMBHV010000018.1 GCA_945867255.1 uncultured Clostridia bacterium | reverse complement strand
TGCTTTCTCTGCCGGAATATAGTAGCAGACACCGCCTGCCGTGTGCCCCGGTGTGGCGATCACACGCAGCGTCAGCCCACCAAAAGAAAGGGCCATGCCGTCCTGTACGAATCCGTCCACATCCTGTTCTGAAAGGGGCAGCATACGGCTGGCCGCAGCGTCCTGGCGCGCAAGGTACACCGGTGCACCTGTTTTTTGCTTCAGTTCCAAAACAGCGCCCACATGGTCAAAGTGCCCATGCGTCAGCAAAATGGCCGCCAGCTTCGCGCCGTGCTGTTCCAGCGCACGGCAATACTGGTCAACATTGGCAGCGGGGTCCACCGCAACGGCTGTGCCCGCGCCATCCAGTGCAAGAAACGTATTGGTATAAAGAGGCGCCGGCCCCGTGATATGTAAAATCTCCATGCAAAGCCTTCCTTTCCTGTACGTACATACTCGGGGCTATTTCCGCTCCCACTCGTCGGTATCGATCACGATCGTGATCGGCCCCTCGTTCACAAGGCTGATATGCATCTCGGCGCCAAATTCCCCCGTTTGCACCTGGCGCAAGCCTGTCTTTTTCATCTGTGCCACAAACTCGTTATAACAATCTACCGAGACAGGCGGCTTTGCCGCCCGTGTAAAGCCGGGGCGCTTTCCCTTTTTTGTGTCTGCGTATAACGTGAAATTGGACACCACCAGCGCCTCATAGCCCAGTTCTTCCGCCGAGAGGTTCAGCGCACCGTTTTCATCATCAAAAATACGCAGGCCCGCACATTTTTTAGCCAGTTTTTCGCACATGGCCGGTGTGTCGGTATCCTTGACACCAAGCAGAATGACAAGACCGGTGCCAATGGCCCGCCGGCCCACCCCGTCGATATCGATCTGCGCGCTGGAAACGCGCTGCAACACTGCTTTCATGGCTTGACGCCGCCTTTCTGTATGATAGATGCACGGCGTACCCGATATGCCATGCCGTTACATGCGCTGAATACTCAGCACATTTTTGATTTTTTTCAACTTCTGGATCACATTTGTCAGATGCTCTTTGGATGAAATCGCAATGGTAAGGGTGATCGAGGCTCGCCCGTCCGACAGCCTGCGCGCCGAAAACGTATAGCATGTCAGGCGCATCTCTGCAATCAGGCCTGCCACGTCTGCCACAAGGCCGTCGCGGTCCATAGCCGAGATCTCCAGCGAAGATTTGAACGATTCCTTTTCCGAGGCCTTTTCCGCCCACCAGGCACGCAGCCAGCGCGGTGCATCCTCGCCGGCCATACCTGCTTTGGCGTTGGCGCAGTCCCGCTTGTGGATGGACACGCCAAATCCTCGGGTGATAAAGCCCACGATCTCATCGCCCGGCAGCGGATTGCAGCACTTGGCAAACTTAATGGGGCAGTTATCCAGCCCTTCCACAATGACACCATCGGTGGCCTTTTGCTTGCGCAGCGGCACGGTGGAGACCGTTGGCGCTGCTTCACGCGCCTGCTTTGCCACTTCGTCCTTGATGCGGATCATCAGGCGGGAAAGCTGGATGCCGCCATAACCGATGGCGGCGTACAGTTCATCCGGCGTATTCAGGCGCATACGGCGCGCCATATCCGTCATAAATGTGTCGTATTCCTCGGCGGGAATGGTGATCATATTGCGGCGCAGCTCCCGCTCCAGCGCGGCGCGCCCCTCGGCAATATTTTCTTCTTTGCGCTCTTTTTTGAACCAGTTGCGAATCTTGTTGCGCGCTTCGCTCGTCACCACGATATTCAGCCAATCCCGGCTGGGGCCCTTGTCCTGCGGGCCGGTAAGCACCTCAATGATCTCGCCTGTGTTCACCTTGTGGTCAATGGGCACGATGCGCCCGTCCACTTTGGCGCCCACCATACGGTTCCCCACCGCCGAATGAATGGCATAGGCAAAGTCGATGGCCGTGGCGCCCGCGGGCAGGTTGATCACGTCCCCCTTCGGGGTAAAAGCAAACACCTCTTCCGGCAACAGTTCGGACTTGATCTCGCGCAGCAGATCGCCTGCGTCCTCACTTTCGCGCTGGCTTTCCAAAAGCTGGCGCACCCAGGCCACGCGGTCGTCTATCTTTTCCGCCTTTCCGCCAAGGCCCGCCTTATATTTCCAGTGCGCCGCCACGCCGTATTCTGCCGTCTGGTCCATTTCCCAGGTGCGGATCTGCACCTCGAAGGGAATGCCTTCATGGCCCAGCACCGTGGTGTGCAAAGATTGATACATATTGGGCTTTGGCGTGGAGATATAATCCTTGAACCGGCTGGGGATAGGGTGATACATATCGTGAATAACACCCAGCGCATTGTAACATTCCGCCACGGTATCCAGGATGATACGCACAGCGTATACATCCTAGATCTCGGCAAATGTACGGTTCTGGATATACATTTTGCGGTAAATGCCATACACGCTCTTCACGCGTTTCTTAATTGTGCACTTATCCATGCCGTTTTCGGCAAGGCGTTCTTTGATTTTATCGGCAATATTGGCCACAAAGTCTTCCGCCGCGCCGTTCTGCGCCAGGTAGGAACGGATCTCGTCATAGCCGATCGGGTCCAGATAATGCAGGCTTCTGTCCTCCAGCTCCTCCTTGATATTGGCCATGCCAAGGCGATGCGCGATGGGGGCATATACCTCCATTGTCTCCAGGGCTTTATCACGCCGCTTCTGTTCAGGCCAGGAATCGCCTGTGCGCATGTTGTGCAGCCTGTCGCACAACTTGATCAGCATCACGCGCACATCGTGGCTCATGGCCATCAGCATTTTGCGCAGGTTTTCGGCCTGCTGTTCTTCCACAGACGAGAATTTGATCTTACCCAGTTTGGTTACGCCATCCACCAACACGGCCACATCTGCGCCAAAGCGCGTTTTGACATCATCCAGGGTGGTATCGGTGTCTTCCACGCTGTCGTGCAGAAGCGCCGCCACCACGCTGTCCGTATCAAGGCCCAGGTCTACCACAAGGCAGGCCACTGCCAGCGGGTGGCTGATGTAACTTTCGCCAGAAAGGCGCATCTGGCCCTTGTGGGCCTTGTCTGCAAGAAGATAGGCGCGCTCGATTTTTTCCGCATCATATGCACGGCCGGATTCTGCAATCGTGGCGCACAGGTCCGCATAACTTTTTACACGGTTGTCTGTCACAGTGCCATTTGCCTGCGCCATCTCATTTTCCCCCTCTCAGCCGCTGCAAAACAGGCGCAGCGGCCAGATCCTTTTTCCCCTGCACCGGCACGATGCGCAAAAATTCGCCGCGTGCATCCTGCCGGCGTTCGGCAAGGCCCAATTCGCACAGTGCCTGCAGTGAAACCAGCACCTTGCCGGCGCGTTCTTCGCCGCAGCGCGCAAACACACCGCGCAGGTCTTCTGCGCACAGGCCACCCGGGCAGGCCGCCAAAAGGCGATATACCGCCGCGGTATCCTCGCGCTGCGGGTACACCTTTTGCACGTCCTGCGGGCTCAGCACCGCCCCGGCCAGCGCAGCCTGCGCTGGGGCAAGGCTGTTCAGATACTCGTCCTTCAGCCCGGCCGGACGGATGTCTTTGATCCGCGCCGAAACCATGGGGCCTGTTTTCCCCTCAAAAATACTGAATGCCAGCACCACGTCCACCCGCGCCCCGGGCGCATAACACAAGGTATCCGGCCCTTTGCCAAAACATACGGCATTCAGCACCGCGCCGCCCTGGCGCAGCCGCAGACGCACATGTTTGCCCTCGCTCAAAGCATATACTCCTTCCAGCACAACGTTCTGTGCCAGGAACAGAGGTGCAGGGTTTCCTGCGCCAAAAGGGGCCAGCTGTTCCAACCCCGCCACGGCTTGCGGTGTAACAGCCGCAAGCTGCACGCTTGCATCCACTTCCAGTGGCGGCGCAACCGGAACGGGGTATTCGCGCGCGGCCCAATCATTGATGGCGCGGCGCAGCGCCACCAGGTTTTCCTTTTTCACGGAAAGGCCCGCCGCCTGTGCGTGCCCGCCATACCTCACCAGCAGCGGTGCACAGGCCGCAATGGCATCATATAACGAAATGCCCGGCACGCTTCGGCCGGAGCCCTTGCCCTCTCCGTTCTCATCCAGCGCAATGACGATGGCCGGTTTTCCAAATTTCTCCACAATGCGTGAAGCCACAATGCCGATAACGCCCTGATGATACCCTTCTCCCCACACCACCAGGATACGGTCCGTCGCATAGGTGGAGTCTGCCGCGATGGTATCCAGCACGTGCTGGCTGATCTGCTGCTCTGTGCGCTGACGTTCAGCGTTCTTTTCCTCCAACGCGGCGGCAAGGGCTGCTGCCTGCGGCTCCTCTTCACACAGCAGCAGTTCCAGGGCTGCGGTGGCGTCGTCCATGCGGCCTGCCGCATTCAGGCGGGGCGCCAGCGCAAAAGAGATATTCTCTGCGGTCAAGCGCTTGCCTTCCAGCCCGCACTGGCGGATCAGCGCAGCAAGGCCGGGGCGGTCCGTCTCCTGCAGCAGGGCAAGGCCTGCTTTCACAATATGGCGGTTTTCGCCCACCAACGGCATGATATCGGCCACCGTGCCAATGGCTGCAAGGTCTCCGTATACAGGCAGCAATTCTTCCGCGCTGCAGCCTTCCAGTGCACATACCAGTTTAAATGCGACCCCGGCCCCCGCCAGCATACCGCACCCGCTTTCGTCGCCGGGCTGCTGCGGGTCCACCACGGCTGCCGCCTCGGGCAGCTGAGCAGGTGCAAGGTGGTGGTCTGTCACCACCACATCAATGCCCAGCTCCTTTGCGCGGCGCACCGCCGCTGCGGCCGAAATGCCGCTATCCACCGTAATGATCAGCGAAACGCCCTTTTCGTCCATCAGTTCCACTGCGGCTTCCGAAAGGCCGTAGCCATCCTCGCCGCGGCTGGGCAATTTATAATAGACATCTGCACCGGCGCTATCCAGATAGGTGTACAGCAACGCAGTGGCTGTCACACCGTCCACATCGTAATCTCCAAACACCACGATCCGCTCGCCGTCATCCAGCGCCTGCTGAATGCGTACCACGGCCTGCTGCATCCCGGAAAGGCGCATGGCGTCTGTCAGCGCTGCGCCAGGGCCGCAAAGCGTCTGGGCCTGTTCCGGCGTGTGATACCCGCGCGAAACCAGAACGTCGCACACAAGGCGCGGCATTCCCGTTTCAGCGGCAAGCCGCTGGGCTGCGTCTTCATTTTGGGGCGCAAGGCGCCAGGGGCGGTACGTCATGGCAATTCATCGTTCCTTTTCTTTTACAGTGTCAGGCGCGGCGCTCATCACAGGGCCATCCTGCACAAGGCCCTCCTGCGAGAGCACGGCTTTCAGCGCATCGGCTTCCGCGCTTACATCCAGTGCGGTGGCCTGCAGAAGGCTATCCAGCAAATTGGCAAATGCCGCGTTTACCGGTTCCAGCACATCCTGCACTTCTTTGCGCACGCTGGCCGCAGCCTCGCTGGTGGCCGCATGTGGTTCCACCTCGTTATACACCTTCAAAAGGCGCAATGTAGTTGGCATATAATAGTCGCAAAAGCGCCGCACATCGTCCTGCGCGGCAGGGTGATGCTCCACCCATTCAAAAATATCGCCGGCTTTTTCCCGGATGCCCTGTGCACTGCGGTGGATCGCTTCGTCATCGATCTGCCCAATCTGTGCGTCCAGTTCTTCCAAAAAGCTTTTCCGCCTGGCGGCAAATTCATCCAGCGCAGGCTGAGCGCTTTTTTTCGTCCTTTTGCGGCGCGGCTTTCCGCGCTGCTGCTCTTGTTCCTGGGCGCGCTGCGGGTTTCGCAGGCGCCATACCGTGTTGTTCGCCCAGAAGCATCCCGTTTCTTCGTCTACAAAGCCAAACGGAAAATATCCTCTTCGCACAAGGTCTTTCAGGTCTTTCTCCACAGCCGTCACGCTGCGCCCGGATGCGCGCGCAATATCCGTCAACGGGCAGGATTCCTGCAAGTTGATAATGTTGCGGTACAGCCGGAAACGTTTCACCCGTTCAAACAAACGAAACCCCAACTGCGAAAGCTTGCCGAACGCAAAACTGATAAGCCCGAATTGGGCCACGCTGGCCGCCACTTCCACTGCGGAGGCAAAGGACCATATATAATACAGGCCTTCTCCCAGTTGGCTCAGCGCCACACAGGCAAACAGCACGCTCAGCGCCGCGCACCCCGCACCCGCGGCACCGCCCAGCAACATTCTGCCCAGCATACCGCCGGCTTCATTGCGGCTTTGCGCCGCACCGCCCGCATTCAGGGTGGGCGCGTAATACTTCGCGCCGGAATCGGTAAATTTTTTCGGCATGCTCAATTCCTTTAACCGCGGAAGCACCACGGTGATGAAAATGAGAAGAATAACGATCTCCAAGCCGGTGCAGCCCCCTTTTCACCGCAGGGTCAAACCCTATTTCGCCATCTTGTCTTCCACAAGCCCATCCTGGGCCAGCACCGTTTCCAGTGCGCTGATCTCAGCCGATACATCCATGGCCGTATCCTGCAAAAGGCCGTCCCGCAGCGTTACAAACGCCTTATCGATGGTGTCCAGGATATCGCCGATCTCCTGCTGGATACCGTTGGCAACGCCGCTGTCCTGCGTATGCAGGTCCATATCATTATAGGTGCGCAGCAGTTTCAGCACCGTAGGCAAATAATAGCCGGTAAAGCGGCGCACACCTGCTTCGCGGCCGGGATGCTGGCGCAGCCATTCGGCAATTTGCACCGTGTGCTGCTCCAGCTTTTCCACCTTTGCCCGCACAGCAGCATCATCCATGCGCTGTTTTTCAGCCGCCAGCTCCCGCAGAAAGTTTTCATACACCTGCCCTGCCGTGGGTGCAGCGTCTTCGTCCGGCGCAGGCTGGTCCGCATGCTCCACATGAGCCATATATGCCATGTATGCCGTGCGGTTTGTAAACAGCCGGGTGTCGTCCGGTGAAAGATACATTCCTTCCATCTCACCCATTTGCAGAAAGCGCCGGATATCTGCCAAAACAGCCTTTTCCCGGCGGCTGGTGGCGGCGGCAAGTTCGCTGATGCGGCAATACGAACGGTCTTCCAGCGCGGTCATATAACCAAGCAGAAAACGCAATCTGCGTGCCTTGCGCAATTTAAACAGGCCGCTCACGAACCCCCATGCGGCAAATACCGCCAGCACGGGTACGCCTGTCCAGCCCTCTTCCAAAAACGCAGTGGCGGAAAGTGCCGTGAACAAAGCGCCCATACACAAATGCCCGCCCGCGGCAATGGCCGCGCTTTCGCGCCGGCTGCGCAACTTTTTCAGGCGCTTGTTTTTTGCCATGGCCTTCCGCGTGGGGCGCACCGTTTTCTCGAATTCCTGCGCGGCAACTTTGGCCGCGCCCCCTAAAGCCTGCCCGGCAGCGCGCGCCGCGCCTTCAAAAGCCTGCCCGGCAGCATGCATGCCGCCAGAGCCAAACGATGCCTGCGCACCGTTCACCGCGCCACGCAAAGCAGCGCCCATGGCATCCACCGCCTGGCGCACTTCCTGCTCGATCTCACGGCTCAATTCGTCATAATCGTGTTGTGGCTTTTTCTGGGGCATAGTGTTTCCTCTTTTTATGTCTTTTGTGCTGCAATACAGTTCATTCGCCTGCCGGGTGGTACTTTTGCGCAATGGCCAGGGCCGTGCGCACACCATCCACTGCCGCAGACATGATGCCGCCTGCATAACCTGCGCCTTCGCCGCACGGATATACGCCCGGGCAATCTACACTTTCCAACTTTTCATTCCGCATAAGGCGCACCGGGCTGGATGTGCGCGTTTCCAACCCTGTCAGCACGGCGCCCGGCGCCGTGTAACCCGGCAATTTGCGGCCAAATGCACGCAGCCCGGCGCGCAAAGCACCCGCCAGTTCCTCGCCCAGAAGGCCGCCCAGCTCCGCCGCGCGCACACCGCGCGGATAGGTGGGGCACACCGCCCCTTTTGCAAGGCCGGCGCGCCCGGCAAGAAACGCCTGAATATCCTGCGCGGGCGCGGTGTATCCGCCGCCACCCGCCGCATACGCTTTTTCTTCCAGCGCGCGCTGAAAGGCAATGGCCTTTTTTGCGTCACCGCCAAAATCCTGCGGGCCCACGCTTACCACCACAGCCGCGTTGGCGTTTTTTCCCGCCCGGGCATGATAACTCATGCCGTTGGTAACGCATCGGCCTTCTTCGCTTGCAGCAGCCACCACCTGCCCGCCAGGGCACATGCAGAACGTGTATACACACCGCGCACCCACATGCTGGCTAAGCTGATATTCCCCGCGCGGCAGCGCCGGGTGGCCTGCCGCCTCATGGTACAGCCCACGCTCGATATCCGCCTGCAGATGCTCGGCCCGAAAGCCCACGGAAAACGGCTTGGCCGAAAGCGTAAAGCCCGCGTCCGCCAGCATGAAAAATGTGTCCCGCGCCGAATGGCCCGGTGCCAGCACAAGCGCTTCGCACGGCACTTCCCCTGCCGGGGTAACCACGGCGCAAAGGCGCCCGCCGCGCGTGCGCACGCCCGTCAGCTTGGTGTCAAAGCACACTTCGCCGCCAAGGCGCTGTATCTCTGCGCGTATACTTTGAATCACGCCACGCAGTTTATCCGTGCCCACATGGGGTTTTTGCATCCATGCCACTTCCGGTGGCGCACCATGTTCCAACAGCGTATCTTTCACAAAGGCACACAGCGGGTCGTGGATGCGCGTGGTAAGTTTTCCGTCTGAAAAAGTGCCTGCGCCACCTTCGCCAAACTGAATGTTTGCTTCCGGCTGCAAAATGCCCGTCTGTTCAAAAGCTTTCACCGCCGCAGCGCGCTGCTCCATGGCGGGGCCCCGCTCCAGCACCAGAGGGGCAAAGCCCGCCCTTGCCAGCACCAGCGCCGCAAACAGCCCTGCAGGCCCCAGCCCGCACACCACAGGCCGCCCGCAAAGCGGAGCCGTGCCGTGCATAAGCACAAGCGGAGCCGGCCGCGCCAGCGAAACAGAGGGCGCAAAGCCCTCGTAGGAAAGCTCGGCGCCCTCGTCCCACAGTTCCACAGCCACTGTGTATACAAGGCTGGGCCGGCCATGCCTTGCATCCACACTCACTTTTGCCAGCTCTGCCTGGCGCACCGCGCTTTTCGGCAACTTCAGCACGCGCAGCGCGGCGGCCAGCGCTTCCTGGCGCGGGGCCGCCAAAGGAAGGCGTATCTGTTTTACATACAGCATATCATCCCGCCCCGCCGGTTGTATCAATATCGCACAGCACTTCATAGCTGCCCGTGGCAAACACCGTGTTGGAACCCGGGATCACGATGGTTACCGGCATGCTCTGCTGGCCCTTGGAAACATTAATATTGCTGGCCGAAGCATCCACCTGCGCCACCACATTTGCCTCACTCAGCGCGTTCAGTTCGTCTTCCGGGCCCACCAGCGTTACGTCGTTCAAGCGCCGTGTCGTCACAGACACCGAAATATCCGACGGCGCGTTCACCACGCTGATTTGCGACACCGTCACCGTGCGTGTGGCAAACCCGTATGTGTCGAACGTCACATCCACGCTTTGCAGCGCATCCAGGTTTCGCAGGCCGTCCGGCATGGTGATGTTCAGCGTCACGGTTTCACCCAGTTTGAATTTCGTCAGGTCCACAAAGCCGGCGCTAATGCTCTCCAGCGCATCGATGCGCTCGGAAGAACCTGCCACCAGAATGGTCTCCTGCGAAAGCTTTGCGCCCAGCACACTGGTATCATAACCTTGCGGCACACCGGTGTATTCAAAGGTAATGGGCACTTCTTTCATCTTCAGGATGGGAATAGTCACATCCACCTGCTCTGTATCTGCGGTGATGTGTGTATCGGTAAGCACTTTGCCGTCCTTGTCCCAGAACTCCAGCTGCGCCGTGGCAAGGGCGCTTTCCGTGCGCTGGCCGCTGAGGGCAACATTTGCCACCACCTTATCCACCTTGCTCATCTGGCTTTCCGGTCCGCGCAATGTCACTTCCGCCGGGGCCGCCACGGGTGTATCTACAAAATATCCTTCCGCAGGTTCTACCCCGATCACATTCACCGTAACCGGGAACGTCTTGGTGGATACCTTGTCAAATGTCAGCGTGATATAGGAATTGGGGGTGATCTCTTCAATTTCATACTGCTGCTGCACACTCAGCGAAGTGTCCGCGCGGCGCACCAGCAGCTTCAACGTATAGGTACCTGCCCCCGAAACACTGGAATAATCCGGATATACAAGAAGGTCGCTTGCGCCAAGGCCGCCCACCACGCTGCCATCGCCTGTCACACGGACATTCACCGTCATATTCGGCTTTTCCACAATGTCCAGCCCATAGCTTTCGTACGCGGCAGAGTTGTAATCCAGGTTCACCGGCACATAGCGCACCGTGGTGGTCTGATTTGGGTCCACCACGGAGATCACCACAAACCACAGAAAAAACGCAACCACCAGCGAAAATGCTGCCAGCACCCGGTTGTCGCCAGCCAGACGAACCAGCTTCTGGCGCAGCGCGGCCCTGTTTTCTTTTTTCTTTACAGGTTTTTCCGGCTGCAGCCCGTCGGTGCCCGCCGGTGCATTGCTGCGTTTGTGTTCATCCATGTTTCTTCCTCCAGAAGGGCTGCTTTTTTTCTTCTTCCGCAGGGGGCACAACGTCCCCCTCCAGAAGGCTGAACAGGTTCTGCCTGTCCAGCCGGCGAATCAGCACGCCGTTTTTCGCCAGAGAGATAATGCCCGTTTCCTCGCTCACTACCACTACTACGGCGTCTGAATTTTCACTCATACCAAGCGCGGCACGGTGGCGTGTGCCCATGTCCTTGCCCATTTCCAGGTTGTCGGAAAGCGGCAGAACACAACCGGCCGCCTCAATGCGCCCGTCGCGCAGCACTGCCGCACCGTCGTGCAGCGGAGTGCCCACGTAGAAAATCGTGCCCAGCATCTCCTGTGTTACTTCCGCGTCCAGGATGGTGCCTGTTTTGATGATCTCGGAAAGATTCGAACGCTTTTCAAATACGATCAGCGCACCGGTGCGTGTTTCAGAAAAACGCTCGGCCGCATCGCACACTGCCAGTGCCGCTTTGCGCCATGCCTCGCGCAGTGTTTCTCCACGCGCTTTCGGGCGCAAAAAGCCCGCCGAAAAAATGTTGGTGTTGCCCACCTGCTCCAGCGCGCGGCGCAATTCCGGCTGGAATACAATTACCAAGGCAATCAGCCCCCAGCTCATCAGGTTGTCCAAAATGAACTGCAATGTGCGCAGGTGCGCCACACTGGATACGGCCCAAACAACAAGCAGCGCAATAATGCCTTTTGCAAGCTGTGCGGTGCGGGTTTTCCGCACCAGAATAATGGCCTCATACACAAGAAAGGCCACTACGATGATATCCAGCACGTCAGCAAGGCCAAAGCTTGCCCTTAGCCGGTTGATGAATGAATACCACATGCGCTTCTCCTGCCCTTCTTGTGTGTACGCGGTTTTAAAACACGCGCC
>CAMBHV010000017.1 GCA_945867255.1 uncultured Clostridia bacterium | reverse complement strand
GGAAGAAGCACGTCGTCTTGTGAACGACGCCATGAAAACAGCGCAGCAAAAACGCAAAGAGGCCCTTGTGGAGGCCAAAGATGCGGCTCTTCAGATGAAAACTGAAGCCGATAAGGAAATCAAAGAGCGCCGTAATGAACTGACCCGCCAGGAGCGCAGGCTGGATCAGAAGGAAGAAGCGCTGGACAGAAAAGTTTCCATTATGGAGCAAAAAGAGGAAGACCTGCGCAAACGCCAGGAGCTGGCCGAAGCCAAGCTAAGCGAAGTGGAGCAGCTGCGCCTGCGCGAAATGGAAAAACTGGAAACCATTGCCGGCCTTTCTACCGAAGATGCAAAGCAGCTTTTGTTGTCCCGGCTGGATGAGCAACTGGCGCATGAAAAAGCAATGCACATCGCCGCGTATGAGACGCAGACGAAAGACGAAGCCGAAACCATGGCACGCGAATTGATCAGCCAGGCCATCGCGCGTTGCGCGGCAGATCATTCCAGCGAGGCCACTGTCTCGGTGGTGGCGTTGCCCTCGGATGAGATGAAAGGCCGTATCATCGGCCGCGAGGGGCGCAATATTCGCGCGCTGGAAACAGCCACCGGTGTGGATCTTATCATTGACGACACGCCCGAGGCTATCACCCTTTCCAGCTTCGACCCTGTGCGCCGCGAGATTGCCCGTATGACATTGGAGCGTTTGATCAGCGATGGCCGTATCCATCCGGCACGCATTGAAGAAACCGTGGACAAATGCCGCCGCGAACTGGAACTTGCCATGAAGCGCGAAGGCGAAAAGGCCGTGATGGAAGTGGGCTTGCACGGCCTGCATCCGGATATCGTAAAACTACTTGGCCGCCTGCGTTACCGCACCAGCTATGGCCAGAACGTGCTGAATCATTCGCTGGAAGTGGCGTATCTCTCTGGCATTATGGCTGCAGAGCTGGGTGTGAATGTCACCCAAGCAAAGCGTGCAGGCCTGCTGCATGATATCGGCAAAGCGCTGGATCACGAGATAGAGGGCAGCCACATTTCCATTGGTGTAGATATCGCCAAAAAGTACAAAGAGAACCCGGCTATCGTGCATGCCATTGAAGCGCACCATGGTGATGTAGAGGCCAAAACACCGCTTGCCTTTATTGTAATGGCGGCGGATGCCATTTCTGCTGCACGCCCTGGCGCACGCAAAGAAAACCTGGAAAGCTACATTAAACGTCTGGAAAGCCTGGAGGAAATTGCCAACAGCTTTGAGGGCGTAGAAACAAGCTTCGCCATTCAGGCCGGGCGTGAAGTGCGCATTATGGTAAAACCGGATGCCATTTCGGACGATCAGCTGGTGATACTTGCTCACAGTATTTCCCGCAAAATCGAAGAAGACCTGGATTACCCGGGCCAGATCAAAGTGAATGTCATCCGCGAATCCCGCGCGGTGGAATACGCCAAATAAAAAGCATGAAAAAACTCCACAGCCTGACAGGCTGTGGAGTTTTTATTTGTTATGATTTCTTTTTTCTTCCGTCATACCATCTATTTAAGGGGCAACGAGGCCAGATACTCCGCCACCTGGCGGCGGGTGCGAAGCCGCACGCCTGTTTTTGCCGCAGCAAGGTGCGCTTCATGCCCGGCGCGGTGTGCCTCAGTGCGCCCTTCGTATAAAATCCACCGCAAAAACTCTGCGTCGAACTTTTCTTTGCAGCCCAGCGACGGCCGCGCCTTTCCACGGAAATGCCAATAGCGCTGCAGGCAGGCAACAAGGCAGGGAATACGGGCAAAATCCAGAAAAATACAAATATCTGCCATTTCAAAGCGCTGTGGGCACACCCGAGAATAGTTCCCGTCTATTACCCAGCTTTCGTTCTGGCCAAGAAATTGCTGCACCAAGGCGCTCTGTTCTTCCAGGCTGCGTTCGCTCCAGTTGCCATAAAACTGCACGGCATCCAGGTGAAGCACCGGCAGGCCATATCTTTCCCCCAACCTGCGTGCCAATGTAGATTTCCCACTGCCGGAGTAGCCAATAATCTGAATACGCAATGTGCGGTACCTCCTCCACTGTTTTCACACCGACTGCTTAAGCTGCCGGTTCCGCCGGAAATTTTTTGTTATCCGATATAATCCATTGCAACAGGTGCCGTCTTTTCCATCGATACCCGACATACCACAATACTTCCTCCGGCTGCCACACTGCCGGAGTCGTTATTTTGAAACACAAAATCTTCTCCAAGCGCTACCGTCCACTCTGGAATGCCATTTTTGCATAAGGCCAATGCCAGCGTACCCGCTTGTACGCATTCGCTGTACTCATATTCATAACAATAGCTTCCATTTTCCAGCGTGATATGCCCATTTCTGCCTTCGGAGGCTTCCAGATGCCAGCCAGCGCTGTTCTTATCCGCCGGCGCCCATTCTCCGGTGATGGCCGTGCCCACATTATAATATGAGATGCCACTGCCCCTGTCACCAAAGGTGGCAATGTACTGATGTGTACGGCCATCTTCTCCCACATATGTGGCGGCGCACACATCCCCTGTAAGCCATTGCAGCTTCAAGCCGCTTTGAACTGCATAAGGAAATTGTTCCGCATGCATTCCGCGCAGATGAATGGTTTTCCCCGTAATGGGGTTTTTATAGAACAGGGCCAGCTTTCCCTCGAGGGAAACACTGGCGCGCACGCCCAGCCCGTACGCACCGGCACACAGCACACACAGCGCAACCGCCAACACCGCTAATACCTTTTGCCGTTTGCTCCGCTTTTTACCCTGTTTCCACACTGCCTGTGGTGCCTGCCGGTGGAGGTGTTCACACAGTTCCTGTAGTTTTTCCTCTGTCACATCGTGTGCGCACAATGCAAGCGCGCGCATGCCCCAAAACAGGCATAGCCCCTGCGGGCCCTGCCATATCTCGGTGATGCCTGTATAAGATAACCGCGTGCTTTCCCCTTTGCTTTGCAACAGCACTTCCTGCTCAAAAAATGAAGCACTGCGTGCCCCCCTTTTTCTGGCAGTGACACGCAGATTGCGGCGCGACAAAAGCCCGCCAAACACTTCCAGGCCGTATAGTACGGCCAATGCCCCCGCTGTAGCAGCCAGCGCATACAAGCCAATGTCATCCTCTTGCACGGCCCACCATAATGCGCCTGCCGCGGTTAGCGTCAACAGCCCAAACAACACCCGCATCACCCAGCGTCGCTTTCCTGTACCGCGCCCTGCCAGAGAGGCCAAACGGCATGCCTGCGGTGTATAAATATCGTCCACCGTTAGAATCGGTGCCGTGTTTTTCATGGGAAGCACGGTTTCCGTGCACGAATGATGCTTATATTCCTCCTGCACATTTTTCACCGCACAGGGCGCCATTTCACCCGCCAAAAGTTCATCCACACTTATCTGAAGGGCACGGGCAAGCGGAGGCAGTGCCGTAATATCCGGAAGCCCCATGCCGCGTTCCCATTTACTTACAGCTTTATTTGTCACACCCAGTGTTTCCGCAAGCTGTTGTTGCGTCATCTGCAATGCCCTGCGCCGCTGCGCCACAAAAGCGCCTATCTTTTCATTATCCACTTTGAAAATGTCTCCTTTCGGCCAGTGCATACCCTCTGCCTTATATAGCCATCCGAATGGCTGTCATCCTGCCGGGGTTTGCTTTTTATACCATACCCCGCGTACAGGCCATACGCAACATACAACCTGTGGAGCGCAGTCTACGCGGCGTAGAGCGGCTTTCTTACAGCCCAAAAAAGGCCCCGCCTGACAGCGGAGCCTTCCTGAACATGGGATTAATTGCCACAAAGCCAGATCACAGTTTCTCATCCGGCTCGTCATCCGGCTGAGAAGAATGCGTTGCGTCTTCCTCCTCTTCCGGCTCTTCGCCATTTACACTGGCCAAAGCGTCTTTTGCCTGCGAAAGGAATGTGTCTGCCCCGGCTTTTACTTTTTCCAGCATTTCAGGGGCATCGGCCGCCACTTTCTGGGCCACACTGGCCCCGGCATTTACCACAGCCCTGCCTGCCCCCATGAGGGCCTTGCCGGCCTCACTGAAAGACCCAGCCAGTTCATCCGTATCGATCCCTGCACGAACAGCAGCATCTTTCACCTTGCTGCGTGTAACATCTGCAACCTCTTCCGCCTGTTCTTTTACATCCTGCACCGCGTCTTCCGCGGCTTCCACAATATCTTCCTTCATATCCTGCAGGGTGGACGGTTCGCCTTCATCCTGCGGTTGTGCCTCTTGTGCAGCTTTGTTCTCAGTATATTTCTGTGCCACTTTTAAAACGGCGGCAGCCCCCGCTGCAGCAACACCAATGCCAAGCAGTTTTCCTAAAAAACTCATAACTCTCTCTCCTATTCCTGAATATAAAATGATCATGATTTCCGGCCTCCGCCAACACATGTGGAACATCTCTTTTGTCAGAGGCTGGTCTTGTATTCTTTATTTCCATTATATCCAGTCCGATATTGTTTGCAAGCAAAAGGGATGTCGGAATCATGGACTTTTTGTAAATTCTTCCAAATACGCTTCTGTTTGGCAAACTTTTTTCCGATGTACGATGCCCCCCGTGGCATTCTTGACATCAACTGGGTATTTGCTATACTGTACATAATATGATTGGAACGGATTCCATTTTAAAGGAGGCGCGCTGTACATGGAAAAGGAAAAAGCTGTGCGTCTTTTGGATGTAGCACATCGCGCCGGGGTTGGCGTAGGTACTGCTTCCCGTGTTTTGAACCACGAGCCAGGCGTCAGCGAAGAAAAACGCCAGCGTGTTCTGCGTGCCATAGAAGAAATGGGATACCGGCGCAATGCCATCGCCCGCAGCCTGAAAGTGAACCGCACCAAAACATTAGGCGTGATCATCCCCGATATTGCCAATGAATTTTATTGCGAGGTAGTGCGCGGTGCAGAGGATGCCGCCTGCAGCCAGCATTATAACATTATCCTGTGCAGTACGGACAGTGACACTCGCCGTGAGATCAGCACCATTACCATGCTGGCAGAAAAGCAAGTGGACGGCGTAATCATGCTCTCTTATGAATGTCGGCCGGAAACGCTGGATGCACTTAAATGCGCAGGGCTTCCCACTGCTTTGATCTCCACCTTGTGCACAGACGATGCATTTATTACGATCAATATCTCCAACTTCAAAGCCGCCTATGAAGCGGTCGAGCATCTTATCGCCCTTGGGCATCGTTCCATCGCGATGCTGGCAGGCCCTGCTAACGATATTGACGGCGGCGAAAACCGTCTGCTGGGATATCGAGATGCGCTTGTGGCGCATGGCCTGCAACCCAGAACGCCGGATGCCCTTGTGGTGCAAAGCAGCGCCTATTCTTATGAAGCCGGTTATGCATGCACGCAGAAGCTGCTGGCCAGCCAGCAGGTATTTACCGCTGTATTCGCCGCATCAGACCATATGGCTGTTGGATGTGTAAAAGCCTTGTGGGACAGCGGGCTGCGTGTGCCGGAAGATATTTCGGTGGTTGGCTTCGACAACCTTTCCATCACCGAATACTCCACCCCGCCCATCACCACAGTGAATCAGCCACGCTATGAGATGGGCCGTTTGGCTGCGCAAAAAATATGTGCGGTGCTTGCCGGGCAACCCATGGAACAACGCCATATGACCTTGCAACACAACATTGTATGCCGTGGTTCGACATCTGTGCCCGGGCTGCTGGAGCGCTATGTGCAAAAGTAACAATGCCTGCATTTTATTCTTGTAAAATGCGTTGTAATCTTCCTGCTGCGTTGTGGATTGCGTCTATATTTGTGCTATGAAAATTGGCGAATCTATCCATTGACAGAGATTAGAAACAGAGTATACTGAGTGTAGATGGAATCGATTCAATTTCCTTTTCCACCCCCGCAAACTGCCCTGTCCAGGCACCGCGCGGAACCGTGATGTTGCCCGTTTTCGGGGCGCGGCATACAGGGGGCGGTTCTTTTTTCGGAAGAAACTGGAATCGATTCCAGTTTGAGAAACAGGCCTTTGGGCCGGAAAGAGGCAACCCTCATGCAGGCTGAGATTATCCACACACAATGGGACAACCGCGATGCCCTTGTGATGCGTGCCGGGCGTTATGAGGCCATGGCAGTACCCTCTCTGGGCGCTAATGTTTTGCAACTTACTTATCATCACCCGTGCGGGGCAAAAATGGACATTCTGCGCACACCGCCATGTGCCCAGACACTTTTGGATGATCCCTATGCCTACGGAATTCCCGTATTGTTTCCCGCGAATCGAATTGCCGGCGGGGAATACTCCTATGATGGTATAACATATCGTTTTCCGCAAAATTATCCAAACGGTGTTCACATTCACGGCGTGGTGCACAACCGTCCCTGGGCTGTGGAGGAAACCGCTGCCTATGGTGACGAGGTGCGCGTAGTGTTTGCACTGTCTACACAGGATGCCTCTCTGCGCCAGCATTTTCCCATTGACCTCGTGTTGCGGCTGGAGTGCATTTTGAATAAAAACGGACTATTGCAGCGGTTTATCCTTCAAAACGAAAGCAATGTTACCATGCCGTTTGGCCTTGCATATCACACAGCATTCCGCGTTCCTTTCGTACAGGGAGGTAGCCCGGAAGATGTGCGCTTGCATATTCCGCTGGAAGGTTTATGTGCGGACGACCCTGTAGATCGCCTGCCCTCCGGCCATGTTCGACCGCTTTCACATTATGAGGTGGGGTTCACCACACAATCCGGAGAAAATCCGTTGAAAGCACCGCTCGACGCCCTGTATAAAGCGCAAAGCGGAAGCGGACAGGCTGTTCTGCGTGATAGTGCCACCGGCTTGGAAGTTGTATATGACGCAGATGCACAGGATTTGTACTGGATCATCTGGAACGGCGATGCAAAAAGTGGTTTTGTAGCCATTGAACCGCAGACATGGCTTTCCAATGCGGTTCACCTGCCGCATCCCGAACGGCATGGTGTTTTGTATGCGCCGCCCCACACTGCCTGGAAGTGTGAAACGCGCATTTATGCACGCTGAGGCAAAGGAGGAATTCGATGGGCGAAACGATTCTGGAAATGCAGCATATCGCCAAGGCGTTTTCGGGCGTATATGCACTGAAAGATGCTCAGCTCACCCTGCAAAAAGGCAGGGTGATGGCACTGGTGGGTGAAAACGGCGCCGGCAAATCCACCTTAATGCGCATTCTGACCGGCATCTACGACCACGATGGCGGTACCATTTTATATAAGGGCCAGCCTGTACATTTTAAAAACGCCATGCAGGCACGTGACGCAGGCATCGCCATCATTCATCAGGAATTCAACCTGTTTCCCAACCTGACCGTAGCGGAAAATATTTTCCTTGGAGACAAAAGTGTTCAGTCTCATGGCCTGGTAGACTGGCAGGCTATGAACCGCCGCGCACAGGAACTGGTGGATTCCATAGGCGGCACCTTTTCTGTAGAGGAAAAAGTGCAGGAACTGTCTGTGCAAAATCAACAGGTGGTGGAAATCGTAAAAGCACTGGCCGCCAATGCCGAAGTGCTCATCATGGACGAACCAACCAGTGCGCTTCCCGAAAGTGAGGTGCAACATCTGTTTCGCACCATTCGCGGCTTGAAAGCCCGCGGGGTGGCCATTGTATATGTCTCTCATCGTTTAAATGAAATTTTTGAGATCTGCGATGACATCACTGTACTGCGAGATGGCGTAACCGCCTTTTTATCAGAAGTTGGCGCAACCACACAGCAAGAAGTGGTCGCACAGATGATAGGCAAGGAAGTAACCGTGCTGTACCCCAAACAGGATGCCGAAATCGGCGGTGTCGTGTTTGAAGCCCGTCATCTTTCTGACGGGGACACGGTAAAAGATCTTTCTTTCTGTGTTCACAAAGGTGAAATTCTTGGCCTGTATGGCCTGGTGGGTTCCGGCGCTACCGAGTGTCCGGAGGCGCTGTTTGGCCTTGTACGCGGCGCGCATGGCACTTTCCTGATGGATGGGCGCGAAATCTCTCTTCACAGCCCTGCTCAGGCCGTAGCCAACCGCATCGCCTATGTGCCGCCCGACAGACACCGTCAGGGTATTATCCGCCAGCTTTCCATTCGGTTCAACCTTACGCTGGCCGTGGTGCGAAGGCTTTGCACCCGTAGCGTGATCCGCCGCAAAGACGAACAGGCCACCGTGGACGATTATATCCGCAAGCTGCGTGTCAAGTGTGCGGGCGACAGCCAGAAAGTCACATTTCTTTCTGGCGGCAACCAGCAAAAGGTCGTCATTGCAAAATGGCTGGCAACAAACCCTGCCCTCTTGATTTTGAACGACCCCACGCGCGGCGTGGATGTGGGTGCAAAGGCCGAAATCTATTCTTTGATCAGTGAACTTGCCTGCGCAGGCATGGCCATCGTGATCACATCTTCGGAGATCAGCGAGATCCTTGGCATGTCGGACCGCATCCTGGTTTTGAATGAAGGCGTGGTATCACGCGAATTCTTACGTGGCCAGGCAGACCAGAAATCGCTTTTGAGCGCAGCGTTGATGCGCCCCGACGAAACGCAGGGAGGTGTGTAACATGAAGCAGCATAAAAGCCGGCTTTCGCGCATTTTCAGCGCGCGGGAAATGCCCATTATTGTGTTTACGCTGCTTGTGTACGGCGCATTCAGTGTAATGGCTCCCAATTTTAACACCTTTAACAACGTTTCTGTCATTGCACAGCAGATCACCATTAACGGAATCGTAGCCCTTGGCATGACGATCGTTATTATGATCGGAGGCATGGACCTTTCCGTTGGCAGCCTTTTGTCTTTGTGCGGCGTGTTTGCCGGTATGATGGATAATGCCGGCCTGCCTGTGGCCTTGACGGTGCTTTTGACGCTGGTGATCGGCACCGCACTGGGCGCGCTGAACGGATTATTGATTGTCAAGCTTCATATTCCGGATATCATCGTAACGCTTGCCACCATGAATATTTTCCGCGGAGTGGCCGTAATGGTGACCCGTTCTCAATGGATCACAGATTTTTCCGATGCATTTCTTCACATCGGCTCATCAAAAGGCGGGTTATTCTCCATACCTATCCTTTTATATGTTGCGGTGGCAGTGGTGTTTGCCGTGTGCCTGCGCTGGCTGCCGTTCGGCAGGCTGCTGTATGCTGTGGGCGGAAATCGCGAGGCCGCCGTGTTGATGGGCCTGAACGTACCCTCCGTTAAAATTCGTGTATATGCCGTAAACGGCTTTCTTCTTGGGCTTGCCGGGCTGCTGTTTGCCTCCATGTTTGGCAGCATCCAGGCAGCCACCGCCGCCACCAGCCTTCAGTTCCAGACAATGGGCTCCGCACTGATTGGCGGCGCCAATATCTTTGGCGGCGCGGGCAGTGTGCTGGGCACCGTATTTGGCACTATTCTTCTGGGTATGATCAAAAACGGCCTTGTACAAATTCACGCCTCGGAATATTGGCTGGACTTTATCACCGGCGCTGTAATCCTTCTGGCGCTTCTGGTAAATCTGATTCAGCTGCGCAAGAAAGGAAGGTGTTGATATGGTTCAGCAGTCTTCATCTCATGCAAAAATGCTTTGCGTTTTGAAAAGCAGATATACCCTGCTGATAGGCATCATCGCACTAGAATTTTTGCTGTTTGGATTTTTGGCCCCTTACTTTCTTACGTTAGGCAACATTTTAAATATCCTGCGGCAGATCTCCGAAATCGGCATGATCTCGATCCCGCTGACATTCCTGCTGTTATCCGGCCATATGGACCTGTCGGTCGGTTCCATTGTAGGCGTATGTGGCATTACCTGTGGCATGTTGCTTCGCGCAGGGCAGCCTGTGGTACTTGCCATTTTGGCCGGCATCGCAGCCGGCGCTGTGGTGGGGTTTATCAATGGCGTGATCGTAGGCAAGCTGAAAATTCAAGCCGTGGTGGTCACCATCGGCACACAGGTGATGTTTCGCGGGCTGTGCTATATTATGACATCCGGCCGCGCCGTAAGTGGATATCCGCTTTCCTTTTATGTGCTGGGCGGCGGCGATATCCTGGGGCTGCCCATCTCTGTGCTGGTGTTGGGTCTGTGTTATGTGGGCGCATGGTTTGTGCTGGAACGCACATATTTTGGCCGGTATATTCTTGCTATTGGCAATAACCAGAACACCACCCGTTATTCCGGCATTCGGGTAGACCGGGTAAAAATTCTTTTATTCACTTTTTGCGGCATCATGACAGCCGTTGCCTCGATATTCCTCATTTCTCGCCTTTCCAGCGCCGAGGCAACATTGGGTTCCGGCTATGAGCTGGACATTATCACCGCTGCACTGATTGGCGGCATTGACATCAACGGCGGCAGCGGAAAGTTGCAGGGCACCTTTCTTGGCATTCTCATTATTGGCATCCTGCGCAACGGGTTGAACCTGATGGGGCTCTCCGTCATTTATCAGTCTATTATTCTGGGCGTTCTGCTGCTTGTGGCAGTGGCGAAGCGCAAAGGATAATCCATTTGTTCCAAGCGGCATGCAGACGCGATGCTGTATACCGCAAAGATATCACGCTTGTTTTTAAAGGAGGACAACATGAAAAAGGCAATTGCAATCATTCTGGCGGCGGGCCTGATGCTCGCCATGGCCGCATGCACCGGAACCCCGGCCCCCTCGGCCAGCACACCCGCTTCCGGCAGCGGCTCTGCCGAAGGGCAGGCTACCCGCACCTATTTTGTGAACCCCAAAATGGTGGGCGCCGCATACTGGGAAGCCGCCAAAGAAGGCGCCCTGCAGGCCGGGGAAGACCTTGGCGTAGAAGTGATCTGGAACGGCACCTCTGAAGTGGACGTTGCCAAGCAGATCAACATGGTAACGGATATGATCACGCGCAAGGTGGACGGCATTGCCGTGGCCGTAAACGATGCCACCAGCATGACGAACGTGTTCAACCAGGCCAAAGAAGCCGGTATTCCTGTGGTGACCTTTGACTCTGACTCGGAAAATGCCGAGCGTTCCTACTGCATCCTGCCCGATACGGACGAGGCCATCGGCGAGGCTTTCCTGTCTGCTCTGATCAACCAGATGCCGGAACCGAAGGGTAAAGTTGCTGTGATGATCGCATCTCCCAGCGCCGCCAACATCATCGCTTGGCGCGATGCGGCACTTGCCAAAATCGAAGCTGATTACCCCGATATCGAAATCGTAGGCGTGTACCCCTCGAACGACGACCAGCAGAAGGCCTATGAAAATGCAAAGAGCTTCATTCAGGCCAACCCGGACCTTGCCGGCATTTTGTGCCTGGCTGGTGCAGAGACACCTGCTGCCTGCAAGGCTGTACAGGAAGCCGTAGAAGCCGGCCAGCTGGAAGAAGGCCAAGTGAAGATCGGCGGCATGGGCATCCCCTCGCTCGTTCGTGAATACATCAAGGACGGCACCATGACGGAAAGCGTTATGTGGAACCCCATGAGCATGGGCTACCTGTCTGTTTGGGCACTGGATCAGATTGCACAGGGCAATGAAATCACGGACGGCATGGAAGTGCCGGGCGTGGGCACGATCAAAGTGGAAGATGACCGTATTTACTGCGGCACATTCCGCTTTACTGCGGAAGACGTAGATAACTACCAGTTCTAACCGCATCCACACAAAGGGGCCGGGCGGTTTCCCGCCCGGCCCCTGTTTTTTATTGTAGGAGGTTTATGATATGGATATCATGAAACAGTTCCGCCTGGACGGTAAAAAAGGTTTTATCACAGGCGCGGCGCAAGGCATCGGCAAAGCCATTGCAGAGGCCTTTATCCAGGCCGGTGCGGAATTTACCATTGTCGACGTCAACTTTGAAAAGGCACAGGCTGTGGCAGACGCTTTCTCCAAACAGTACGGTGTGAACATTACGGCATTCCGCTGTGATGTATCGGACCCGCAGCAGGTACAGCAAATGGCCGATATGGTAACCGAGACATACGGCACCATCGATTTCGCCATTAATAATGTAGGCATTGTGAACTTTTATCCGGTGGAATCTGTCCGCCCGGAAGACTGGAAACGCGTGATCGATGTAAACCTGTTTGGCACATTCCTGTGCGCACAGGCAGCCGCTAAAGTGATGATTGCTCAAAATAAACCGGGCACCATTGTAAACATGGCATCCATGTCTGCCCGCATCATCAACACCCCGCAAACCACGTCCAGTTATTGCACCAGCAAAGCGGCTGTTGCGCACTTAACGCGCTCTCTGGCTGTGGAGCTTGCCAAATATAACATTCGTGTGAATTGCGTCAGCCCAGGCTATGTAGCCACAGAAGTTGTAACCGACTGGAGCGATGAGCTTCAGGGCTGGATCGACCGCACCCCGCAAAAGCGCATGGGTACACCGGAGGATATTGCCGGTGCGTATCTGTATCTTGCCAGCGATGCCTCTCGTTATGCCACTGGCACCGAACTTCTGATCGACGGCGGTTACACCGCTATCTGACGAAGCTTTTTCAACATTCTCTCCATCCTGAATAAAGGCGGCATGCACTGTCTGTGCATGCCGCCTTTGCTTATTATTTTGATTGTTATATCGTAATACCCATATATCATTTCCATTTCAAA
>CAMBHV010000016.1 GCA_945867255.1 uncultured Clostridia bacterium | reverse complement strand
GTGGGAAAGGGCGTGATGACGATGCCTTGGGCAGTTATGCTGTTTCAGCTTGTGGCCTACGGGGTTGCCTGCGTGTGTTACACCGCACGCACCGGTGATGTACTGGCGGCAGGCCTTGCATGGAATATCGCGCTGGCTACATTGCCGCTTTTCCTGTTCAGGGTGGCTCAGCGCTGCAAAATAGGGGCTTTGCGATGGGCATTGAAACTTATCTGGGTGCTTTTGCTGCCAAACACATTTTATATGTTAACAGATCTGCTTCATGTGCCGCCCAATATGGAATGGGTGGAACAGCTGGAGACCGGTGGCGCGGTAGTGCGGCATTCTGCTCTGGTACACGAGTGGATACTTTTGCTGCTTATCGGCATGGGGGCGTTTTTTGGTGTCATGTTGGGATGCCGGGCCCTGTATGAATTTGAAAAAAGCCTGCCGGCTGCCTTCGGCGAGGCAGGCAGATGGTTTTGCATAGGCAGCCTGTGCCTGCTGAGCGGGATAGGTATTTATATCGGCCGCTTTCTTCGCTTTAACAGTTGGGATATCCTAAACCCGCTGCATCTGCTGCGCACGCTGCTTGGCAGTGTAGATGCATTGGCCGTGCTGTTTACCGCGTGTATGGCAGCAAGTATCTTTTTAATGTACAGTTTTTATCGCCAAGTTTTATGTGTGAAACAGTGAGTTTCCAGGATTTTTGGAAAAGAATGTGATAGGAAGGTATCACATATCAGAAAAAGAGGCCGTGCAAGATGCACGGCCTGCTTTTTTATCAGTTGGTTCGGAAAAAATGTCACGAGACGATTGCCCCTCTTATAGGGGAAAAGAATTTTCTGTATGAAAATGCAATTCTTTCAAAAGCCGCTGCCGTTCATTGGGCAGGCGGCCGTCCAGTACGGCATCCAGAAGATGGTTCAGTGCTGCACCCACTTGTGGCCCACGCGGGATGCCTGCGGCCATTACATCCCGGCCATTTACGGCAAGATCCTTCAGGCAAAAACAGGCGCGCTCGGCCAGAAGGGTATTCAGCAGACATTCCACAAGATCCAGTTGCCCAAGGCGTTCCGCGCACAATGAGGGTGTCTTGGCCAGTGCATCACAGCGGTGCATACAGATCAAACGGCGGAACTGCTGTTCGCCTGCCCGGTTCAGCCAGCGCCGCACAACGGCCGGATCTGCCTGTAAAGGAGTATCGTGCCAGCCAATTAACCGTGCGGTGGCATCGGTCAGGTCTCCCGGGCAATGCAAACGCTGCAAAATTTGGGTTGCCATAGCTTTTCCACGCTGTGCATGGCCGTAGAAATGGCCATTTCCGGCAACATCTTGCGAAAAGCATACCGGTTTAGCAATATCGTGCAAAAGCAGAGCCAGGCGAATTTCCGCCTCGGGCGGGGCAGCGGCTACAGCGTGCGCAATATGTTCCCACACAGAATAAACATGATAGGGATTGTGCTGATCAAACCCTACCGTGGCACGAATTTCTGGAATAAACTGCGCCAGTACATCCGGATATTCCAGCAGTACATTCAGCACGCCACTGCCGGGCAAAAGTGCCAGCAGTTCTGCCAGCAGACGTTCGGGTGCTGTGTGGCGCAGTGCATGGGTAGCGCACTGCGCGTGAATGGCGTCAGCCGTGGAGGGATCCATAGAGAAGTTCAAGGTTGAAGCAAACCGAAGTGCACGTAAGATACGCAATTCGTCTTCAGCAAATCGTAAAGCAGGGGTGCCTACACAGCGAATGATCTTGTGCTGCAGATCCGACACGCCCTCGAACGGATCAACCAGACCAGCTTGCGGGTGAAGTGCCATGGCATTGATGGTGAGGTCCCGGCGGGCAAGGTCTTCCTGAAGGCTATGCGTGAAGCAGACGGTGTCCGGGCGCCGGCCATCGGTGTAGGCACCGTCAACCCGGTATGTAGTCACTTCATAGCCAGCTCCCTCCAGCATTACGGTAAGCGTGCCGTGGCGAAGCCCGGTTTCCCGCACGGCCCATCCCGAAAAGGCATGCAGCATTTCGTCGGGCGTGGCACTGGTGCACAGATCCCAATCATGGACGGCATGCCCCAGTAAGGCGTCGCGCACACAGCCGCCCACGGCCCACGCTTCGTGGCCGTGGGCTTCCAGCCGCGCCAGAATAGCCAGAACCGGGCTTGGAAAGTTAATGTGAAAAATAATGTTCATCCCGATTCCTCCACCGCAAAATAAAACCAGGCCACCTTTCTGTCTGTGCAGAAAACAGCCGGGCTTTGAAAACACTCAAATAATTGTTCCAGACAAGGTCGCATAATGGCGCTGCCCATAAATAGCCGTGCCCACACGCACAAGGGTAGCGCCTTCCAAAATAGCGCTTTCAAAATCACCGCTCATACCCATGCTGAGAACATCCATGGAAACGCGCTGGATATGCGCATCGGCCAGCTTATCGAACAATGTTTTCATTTGGGCAAAATAACGCCGCGCCTGGCCTGGCTCGGTTTCTGTGGGCGGAATGGCCATCAGCCCGCGCACGAATACGTGCGGTTTTGTTGCGGCATATTCCGCAAGGGCACGCACTTCAGCGGGAGCAACGCCGCTTTTGCTGGCCTCAGCCCCTATGTTTACTTCCAAAAGAATGTCTTGCACCACGCCCAGCTTGCCGGCTTCCTTTTCAATGGCATCTACAAGGCGTGCGGAATCTACCGAATGGATCAGTGCCGCGTGACCTACCACATATTTTACTTTGTTCGTTTGCAGATGGCCAATCATGTGTACAGGCTTTGTGCCGTAGGCCCCGGCAGCCAGCTTTTCCGTCAGTTCCTGTACACGGTTTTCGCCAAACAGATCAATGTCAAACTGTGCGGAAGCAAGCACGGTTTGCGCATCTTGTGTTTTGCAGGCGGCACACAGCAGTACATCGCCCTCTTTGCGCCCGGCCGCACGCAGAGCCGCCTGCATGGTTTCACGCACTTGCGCAACGTGCTGTGCAAGCGCTTTTTCCAGTTCTGTCAACGTAATTCCTCCTCTGGCAGATATGTGGCACGTGCACCACCAATAAATTTGGGCCTTGTACGCGCTGCCACAAGGTTTGCCTGGCCAAGGCGGCGCATTGAAAGGCGCACGGGCACGGCCACGCGTTTAAGATGCATACCGATCAGCGTGTCGCCAATGTCCAGGCCTGCGTCGGCCTCGATTTGTTCCAAGGCAACAGGTGCATGCATGTTCTGCCATGCAGTGGTGGCAAAGCTACCGCCTGCATGTGGCTGCGGCACCACATTCACCGGTTGTTGCCACGGCTTCAGAGCTGCGTGTTCCAGAATGATGGCACGGTTCAGGTGCTCGCAGCACTGTGCCGCCAGATAGATACCCGCGGGTTGCAAAACGCTGCAAATGCCGCTGTAAATGGCTTCGGCCACGGGCAGACTGCTGGCTTTTCCAATGCTGCCACCCACCACTTCGCTGGAAGAGCAACCCACAACTACGATGCCTCCGCGCGGCACACGGGCTTTTTCCAGTAATTCACGCACAGCGGCAGCCGCCTGTTGTTCCAGCACGGAAAGCTCCTTTTCATTTGTTGGCATTCCAATCCTCCTCTCCCTGCAAGAACACACGCAGATATTCCGCGGCGGAACGGCTCATCTCCCGGGAAAATGCGCTGTTGTATTTGCGATTGCAAAACGCCGTCATCCATTCCTTATATGGGCGCGCGGCTGCCTTGTAGCCCAGCATTTCTTGCAATTCCTGTGCGTCCATACGACGATATCTATTTTCGTGTACAAGATGTTTTTCTTCGCACCGGTGTGGTTTTTCGCGCTGAAGTTGGCTTTGCGCGGGCCAGCCAAACACCAGCATAGCGGCTGGCACTACAAACTCCGGAAGGCCCAGCAGGGCACGGTGGCGTTCACAATTTTCCAGAATATCGCCGATGTAGCACGAGCCGATACCAAGGCTTTGTGCCGCAGTTACGGCATTTTGCGCCGCGATGCAAGCATCGGCCATGGCAAGCAACAGATCACCCGGGCCTGGCCTGCGCGGTGCACACCCACACGAGGCAAATGCGTCCAGCCATTTCTGGCAATCGGCACAAAAGATCAGCACCATGGGGGCCTTGGCAATAAAGGGCTGGTGGTCGCACGTTTCACTCAACGTTTCTTTCAGGGACTGATCGGTGATGTCCAACACGGTATATAGCTGCTGGTTGCCCGCCGTGGGCGCTTCAAACGCAGCGCGCAGGATAGCTTGCTTTTCTTGTGCAGTGATGGGCTTTTCCTCGAATGCGCGCACAGATTTGCGCGCATACAGTTGATTCAGAACTTCATTCATGACATGACCTCCTTTGCCGGCGCAGTGCCAGTGTGCGGCCGCCGAAACCATGGGTAAGGCGCATGGGAATGCCACCCCTTTTATGCTTTATTATAGCACAATTCATTACTGACGTAAAAAAACAAAAAAACTGTTGACAAGCAGTTCGGCTTATGATAAAATCAAAAACGTTCTCGGCAGAGAACATTCAATATGCGGATGTGGCGGAATTGGCAGACGCGCTAGATTCAGGTTCTAGTGAGGGCAACTTCATATGGGTTCAAGTCCCTTCATCCGCACCAGGAAAAGTTACATTTCGGGAATCCGAAATGTAACTTTTTTCTTTTTCATCGATGATCATAAACCGATGGAGTACGGTGGATACAAGGAAATGGTTGCAGTCTATCCATTATTTCGTTGTTTTCAGATGTATTTCTTGCCATTTAGAATTATTTATGGCAAAGCAAAAGTGAAAGAATAGAAAATTTGAGAGTGTTGGATGTTTCCGTAGGCCACGCGCAGACGTTGGGGAAATTGACGGTGCCCGGTTGGAACGTAACACAAAATAGATTTGTTTGAAGGTTGGGTTGCCCATAAATTTTCGGCAATAAGCAAGGTGTTTGAGATAGTAAGCGGAAAGCGCTTGAATGATACAATTCATAAAACAGAGCAGGCAAATGCCTGCTCTGTTTTATTTTCTCATACACCTTTTATTTATTGACGAGCAGAAAAGCAAATGTGCTGTATAAACGATATCCCTTGAAAAAGGAAAAAGAAAAAATTCAATTACTTGACTTTGTCAAGGTACGAGGCTATACTTGACTTTATCAAGTAATAAGGGATGAACGTTATGATATTTCAAACTCTGGCTTATTACACCACCGTATTGTACCGGGGCTTTTCTGCTTACACAACATCGCGGTTGCAGGCGCTTGGGTTGAATTTTGGCTCGCTGTTTCTTGTGGTATATGTGGGCAAGCATCCAAACTGTACCCAGGCACAGCTCACGGCGGCGCTTGGGCTGGACTGGGGATATTCTCAGCGCAGCGTTACGAAGCTGGTGCAGGAAGGGTTTCTCATCCGTCAAAAGCAGGGGCGGGCATATCACCTTGTTCTTAGCGAAAAAGGGCAGCAGGCGTTTGACATAAGCCATCAGGTGTTCTTCGATTGGGACGAGCAGGCTTTTTCTGCACTGAGCAACGGCGAACGGGAGCAGCTGCTTGTCCTGCTTGCCAAAGTAGCCCAGAAAGAAGGAAAACACATATGTGTGAAACCTTAGCCAGCCCATTAAACTACGGTGGCATAATCTTGAAAAACAGGGTCGTTTTTGCCCCCACTACGTTGGGCCTTCCGGGCGATGAACAGATTCAACGGCTGCGAGACATTGCATCTGGCGGGTGTGCCATGATCATCGTAGGTGATGTGCCTGTGCTGCCCCACGGGTTTGGCATGTCGTTATATTCTAAAAAGGGATTTTCCTGGTATCGTACGTTGGCGGATGTGGTGCATGCGCAGGGGTGTAAGCTGCGCGCCCAGTTGCATCAATCGGATTCCAACATGAAAGCGATGATCAAGTATATCCCGGCCGTATTGGCGGGACACATCTCCCAAGAACAGATGCGGGGGCTGCTGAACCAGCAGGTAGGTACTTATGTCACCGGGATGCCGGAGCGCAAAGTACAAAAAATCACCGATGCATTTGGCGCGGCGGCCAAATTGGCGTTGCAGGCGGGGTTTGATATGGTGCAGGTGCATGGTGACAGGATGTGCGGCAGTTTCAGTTCAGAATTGTTCAATAAGAGAGCAGACTGTTACGGAGGCAGCGCTGAAAATAGAGCGCTGTTTGCCGTGCAGGCAGTGTCTTCTATTCGGAAATGCTTGCCGGACGTGCCTATCGATTTCAAACTGGCAGTGCGTCAAGGGTCGCCACATTACGGAAATGCAGGAGTACTGGAAGAGGAGCTGCCGGTGTTTGTGCCACTTCTGGAAAGCGCAGGAGTGACCAGTTTCCATGTGACGCTGGCTAACCACGGTCAGCTGGAAGACACCATTCCCTCAGCCAACCACCCGGAATTTTCGGCAGAAGGATGCTTCTTGAAATTTTGTGATCAGGTAAAAAAACTGACGAAGCTTCCCGTTTGCGGGGTGGGTGGCCTGACGGATCCGCAGTTCGCGGAAGAGCAAATTCAGGCTGGGCGGATCGATTGTATTGCCATGAGTCGTCAACTGATTGCAGATCCCATGTGGCCCCGGAAAGTGTTTCAGGGCCGTGAGAAGGAAATTTATCGTTGTATCCGCTGTAATAAGCAATGTCTGGGCGGGTTGTTGGCCCACAAGGGCGTTCACTGTATTTATGAAAGGAAGAAAATTTTATGAGTTATGCCATTGTATATAAAAGCCGCACAGGAAATACAGAACTGCTGGCCAGGACGATTCGGGATATCTTGCCACAGCAGGAATGCATCTATTTCGGAACGCCTGATGAAAAGGCCTTGCAAGCAGATGTGATTTACGTAGGGTTCTGGACGGATAAAGGCACCTGTGATGAAGACATTACCGGTTTTCTCAAAAGCCTGACCACACAGCAGGTATTCCTGTTTGGCACTGCCGGTTTCGGGGGAGCAGAGGCTTATTTTGCACAGATTCTTGCAAGAGTGCAGGAAAACCTGGGGAAAGATGCCCGGCTGGTGGGTGCTTATATGTGCCAGGGCAAAATGCCAGCAGCGGTGCGCGCCCGTTATGAGGCAATGGAGGCAGGCCCGCGCCGCAATGCGATGTTGCAGAATTTCGATGCAGCGCAAAGCCATCCGGATGCGCAGGATCTGGCACGTCTGTGTGCATCCGTAAAGGGCTGATGTGTTCAGCAAAGGAAAAATACAGATGGAAAAGCGCGGTGCTCATTCAGAGTACCGCGCTTTGATTCTCTATTTGGACGAGATTGCCTTGCTGCCCCTTTGCATGTTTACAACCAGCGGCAGGCCTCCATGTCCACACGGCCATCCGGCAAAAATACAACGCCTTCCTCCTGCAACAACCTGCGCTGCACTTCGGGCCCCCCGAAGGCAAAGCCGGTGCAGGTGCTGCCGTCCTGAAACACCACACGATGGCAGGGAATCACACCCGGCTGCGGGTTTCGGTGTAGCGCAAAGCCAACCCCGCGCGCGCCGCGCGGGTTGCCGGCCAGTTGCGCCACCTGGCCGTAACTGGCTACACACCCTTTTGGAATTTGTTTTACCACTTCATATACGCGCCTTGTAAATTCCGTCATGTGCCGTTCCGCTCCTTCCAAAGCTGTTTTGCCTGCGTTTTTGCGGTGTCGCTCACCCGGTGCGATTCACATAATTTGCGCACAGCCATTCTGCACACCGTTTGATCCGGATGGGTGCGCAGAATGCGGAACACCTCATCCGGCGAATCCAAGTAAAACGTGGCCAGCGCCCAGGCAAGAGCCATTTGCACATAATAGCGGCCGGCTGCATCTACCCCCGCAATCGCTTTCAGCGCTTGTGTGCCGTAAGAAGTGCCTCGGAAATGATCCATCAGAAGGACTACTCCACAGCGCGCCGTAAATTCCCGCTTGTCTGAAAGAATGCTGCAGGCAAATGAAAAAACTTCTGCGGGATGCTTTTTGGCGTGCGTATAGCCGGCGCAGAAGCTGTCACACACAGACCAGTTATCAATTTCATCCAGAAAGGAGGCAGTTTTGCTCATCACCATGGAAAATGGCGCGTGCAGGCGGCCCAACACCATGCCTTTCAGCATTACGTCTTCGAAGTATTGCCCACGTGCGCAGATATCCAGCGCATGTTCCCCGTTTTCCCGCACGATTTGCGCGGCCAGTTTGCGCAATGTGGGCAGCCGCACACCCAGCAGCGGTTTTTGTACGCCACCCAAAAGCCTTGTGGAAAAATCAGCATATGCTGGCTCAGATGCCACAGCCAGCGCAGTATGAAGCTGTGCTTGTGTCATGCAAGTTCCCTCCTTATTTACCTGATAAAATGGTACCATATCTAAGGCTGATCTGGTAGAGAAAAAATGAAAAGCCTGCAAGTTTGTGCGGCCTGAGGAATGGGTGAATAAAACCGGCTTTTTTAGCAGTGTAACACGAAGAAATTTCTGAATAGCTATGAAAACAGCATATCATGTGCCCTATAAAAAAGGCCGGCAAGAAAATTCTTGCCGGCCTTTTATGTTTTGCATTCGGACTTTTAAGGCTGTTTTTGGAAAACATCTGCGGCATGGCTTGTGAACCCCAGCATGTCCTCGCGCTCACATGTGGCAAAATGGTAGTTCAGGTACATCTGGAACATATCATCGTCCATAGCATCCAGCTCATCACGAAGCAATAGGGCACAGCCGTCTGTGGCCACATAATGCAAACGCCTTGCGGGCATACCGGCCATCAGTTCGTCTATGTCTTCCTTGCGCACCAGTTCAAATAAATCTTTCGGTTCAGAGTGTGCGGCAAAGGTTTGTGCATCCAGCAGGCCATCCCGTACATATTCTGTCACATTGATGTTGCCTCTGCGAAATCCTTCATCCAACAAGCAGCCATCTGAAATGACATAAGCGGCAATTATGACACCACCCGGCTTTGTAACGCGCAATGCTTCGCACAGGGCCTGGCGTTTGTCCTGTTTTGTGTAAAGATGATACAGCGGCCCTAAAAGAAGAGTCATGTCATACAAGTTATCCGCGAAGGATGAAAGATCCAGTGCGTTGCCCTGTATAACAGACACGTTTTCTTCAGGCAGGGTGTTGGCGCGAAAGATTTCGATGTTATGCGCCAGCAGCTCTACGGCGTCCACAAGGTACCCGCGGCGCGCCAGTGCGTGGGAATAACGGCCTGTGCCTGCGCCTACCTCCAGCACGTGGGCGCCCGGCTGTGCGTATCGTTCGATATAGCGCATAGTGGTAAGAAACTCCACTGCGCCGTGGCGGCTGGCAAGACGGCCGTCTTCATCAAAGTTTGTATAAAAGGCATTTGAGATAAGAACTTGTATCCATAAAGTGGAGTCTCCTTTCCCATGTTTTTTGTTTGTGTAAACGCTTTCGATGATGTACCGGAAAAAACGGATATTCAGCGCATTACTTTGCGCACGATGCGCGCTTTTTTTTGTGTATAGGGGCGGTAGCGGAAGGGAAGATCCAGCCAGAGGGCTTTTTTTACGATGCTCTCTTCATGGCTGAAAGTGTCAAAACTGCGTTTGCCATGATAGCTGCCCATGCCGCTTTGGCCCACACCGCCGAACCCCATCTGGTGAGTGGCCAGATGGATGATGGTGTCGTTCACACAGCCGCCGCCAAAATGACACTGATCAAACACGGCATGCTCGTCAGATTTATCTTTTGTGAACAGATACAAGGCCAGCGGCCGCGGCCGGTTGTTAATGAAGCGGATGGCGGCCTGGATATCCGGCACGGACAGAACGGGCAGAATAGGGCCAAAGATCTCTTCCTGCATCACGGCGCTTTCAGAAGACACGTTTTTCAGCACTGTGGGTTCTATGCGAAGTGTATGCGCATCATACCGGCCGCCGAAGGCGATGTCCTGCCCTTCCAACAGGCTGCACAGACGGTGAAAATGTTTTTCGTTTACGATGCGGTTACAATCCGGCAGGGCAAGTGCATCCGGCCCAAAAAAGGATTGCACGGCTTCATGCAACGCAGCAATCAGCTTTTCTTCCAGCCCGGAAGCACACAGCACATAGTCCGGTGCCACGCAGGTTTGCCCCGCGTTCAGAAATTTGCCAAAGGCAATGCGTTTTGCAGCAAGGGGAATGTCGGCGCTTTGTGCCACGAGGCATGGGCTTTTTCCACCAAGTTCCAGCGTAACGGGGCATACATGCTGAGAGGCTTTTTCCATTACAAGTTTTCCCACTTCCACGCTTCCGGTAAAAAAGATGTGATCGAATGCTTCATCCAGCAAAGCCGTGTTTTCGGCGCGGCCGCCCTCCACCACAGCCACGTGTTGTGGAAGAAAGGCATGCTTCAGCATGCGGGCCAGCGCAGCAGATACATGAGGGGCATAGGCACTGGGTTTTACAATGGCACAGCAGCCTGCGGCCAGCGCGCCCACCAGTGGCGCCAGCGTGAGCAGTACGGGGTAGTTCCACGGGCTCATAATCAAAACACAGCCTTTGGGCCTGTGAAGGATAAAACTTTTTGATGGAAACTGGGCCAAGGGTGTACGGCAGCGCGTGGGCCTGGCCCATTGGGCAACATGTTTTTGTGCATAGCGTACTTCATCCATCACAAGAGCCAATTCACAGAAATACCCTTCCAAACGGGGCTTTCCAAGGTCCTGCTCCATAGCGGAAAGAAGTTCGGTTTCATATTCTTTCAACGCCTGCGCAAGCTTTGCCAGCGCAGCACGTCGTGTGTCCAGCATACAGGGAACGCCGGATTCAAAATGGCTGCGCTGCGCCTGGCACAGCTCGTGAATGTGAGAGGGTTGCATAAATAACCTCCTGGTACAAAAGCGTCATTCCTGTGGGGGGCTCATTCTTGCAGAAAGTATTCTCAGTATATCACGAAACCGGTAGAAAGTCATGCGAGATGCTCTGTGAGAACCCGCTTGCCATCAGCAATATACGGTGTGGCAAAAGCGCTTGCCCCGGCAAAAGCGCTTGCCCCAAAGAAAAAAATATGATAAAATCAAAATTGCATTCGTATGCCAGGGCCAAGTGTACCTGGTGTGTATATGCCCATCACCTGTGCGCGCCCTGCACTTTGCTGTGACGCGGCAAGGAGAAATCAGCAAGAGGATAGATACATGAGCCAAGCATTCACACCAATTGCGCGCTCGCGCGCAAGTTATTATTGCAAGGGCAGCCCCGTTCATTTTTCCATGGTGGAATTGTTCCGTATGGAAGACACCGGAGAAATTGTGGTGACACTTACTTTTAAAAACCTGTATTCACGCCCGCTGCAGCGGCTTGTGGCCCATTTTCGCTGTAAAGATAAACAGGGCCATGTGATTGGGGAAGACGATTTTATTTATGAAGATGTAAACGCCGCGGAAGGCGAAACATTTGGTTTTGACGATGGCGTTTTTATCTCTGACGTGCCGCTTGGCAGCGTGGAAGCTTCGCTTGTCAGTGTAACATACGACGGCACCACGCACAGCCTAAAGAATTGCCCACCCGTTGCTTTGCCCCGCCCACAGGCGCTGGGTGAGACGGAACGCCGCTTTGTAGAAAATGCGCTTCACATCCAGGGTCTGATATACCGTCCTGCGCAGGCGGAAGACGGTTGGCGCTGTGCGTGTGGTGCGTTCAATTACAATGCAGGCATTGGCAAGCGCATGTGCACGGAATGCGGAGCAGACAAAGCCATGCTGGCGGCTGCCATCCATGAGGCACAGCGCCGCAGTGTGCCTCAGCGGCCTATGTATGACGCATCTATGCAGGTGCTGCCCACGCAGCAGGCCAGTGCTGCCGGCGCAAACTACCGCACGCCGCCGCGTAAAGTATAACGCATATTATCTGAATTTGCTTTTTCGCCGCGCGGCGCAGAAGGGCCAGCTTTCTGCGCGCGCGGCGCTTTCGTGAAACTTACCGTTAGACCGGAGGAAACCATGGCGAAGAAAAACGCAGCCTATACCAATGAAAGCATCACCATGCTGAAAGGGGCCGACCGTGTGCGCAAGCGCCCGGGCGTTATTTTTGGCTCGGACGGCGTGGATGGGTGTGCCCATTCTATTTTTGAAATTTTATCCAATTCCATCGATGAGGCCCGGCAGGGCTTTGGAAACCGTATTCTTATCACAAGGTTTACGGACGGTTCGGTGGAAGTGGAAGATTTTGGCCGTGGCATGCCGGTAGATTATAACCAGAAGGAACAGCGCTACAACTGGGAACTGTTGTTTTGTGAACTGTACGCCGGCGGAAAATATTCTGCCGGGCAGGAAAACTACGAGTACTCTCTGGGCCTGAATGGCCTGGGCCTGTGTGCAACACAGTATTCTTCGGAGTGGATGCAGGCGGATGTTTGGCGCGACGGATTCCATTATCATCTGGATTTTCAAAAGGGAGAAAATGTGGGTGGCCTGCATAAAGAAGCTTCTGGCCGCCGCAGAACCGGCTCGAAGATTCGCTGGAAGCCGGACAGAGAAGTGTTTACCGACATCAACGTGCCGGTGGAATATTATCTGGACACCATCAAGCGTCAGGCAGTGGTAAATGCGGGCGTCACCTTTGAGTTCCATTACGAAACGCCTGAGGGAAAAAAGACGCAGGAATTTTTATATGAAAAGGGCATTGAAGATTATGTGGAGGAACTGGCGGATAACGAGAGCCTGACGCCGGTGCGCTTTTGCCAGTCTTCTGCCGAAGGCCGGGATCGTGAGGACAAGCCGGATTACAAGGTGAAAATGAGCGCTGCGTTTTGTTTTTCCAACAAAACGCGCCTTTTGGAATATTACCACAACTCCTCCTGG